>CALMWD010000494.1 GCA_937873105.1 uncultured Rhodanobacteraceae bacterium | reverse complement strand
GCGCCCGCACCTGGGCCAGCGTGAAGCCGGACTGCTTCAGAAAGGTCGCGTTGGCATCCAGCACCTTGCCGGAGATCGGATCGGAAACGATCAGTTCGTCGAGGCTGAAGTCGAAGGCGAAGCGGTAGTCCTCGCCGGAGGTCGCGACCTCCGGTGTGTGCGCCGCGACCTCCTCGTGCGGGGCCGCCGAAGCGATCGCGGCCTGGATCTGCAGCAGGGCGGCATCGGCATCGACCGGCGAATGCAGGTACCCGCGCACATTGCCCGGGACGTTCGCCCAGAGCGCGGACGGTTCGACCGGACCGACAACCAGGACCGGCAGGCCGACGCTGCCCTCACCGGCCGCCAGCTCCTCGCAGAAGGCGCGCACCTCGGCATCGCCTTCGCCGATCTCGAGCACGACCAGGGCGATGTCCGTGTCCTGGGCCAGCATGGTTCGCGCCTGGGCGGCATCCTTGGCGGCGTAGATGGCCTCGAATTCCTCGCCATCAAGCAATTCCCAGAGCAGGCGGCGATCGCCGCGCTCGTTGACGAGTAACAGGACTGCGCCGTCCGCCATGGCTGCCTCAGGTCACCCAGCGTCCGTCGCGCAGGCGCGGCGGGCGTTTCGTGTCGATGTCGTGGACGATGCGGTGCACGAAGACGTCCAGCCCATCGGGCATGCGCACCTTGGCGTCGATGAAGACCAGCTTGCGCGCCTGCCCCTGCTGCTTGGCCAGCTGCCGCAGGACTCCGGTCACCGGCGGCCGCAGCAGCTTGGAGACGCCGGTGAACAGGTAGACGCCGATGTGCAGGCTGTTCTGGATATGCCGCAGCGCGTCATGGATGCGCTGGCTGCCGGGCACGGTCAGGTCGCTCTCCCGCAAGGAAACGATGCCGGCGCCTTCGGACCAGTGGTAGACCGAATTGCCGCTGCGCATCGCGAACTGGCGGAACTGGGCCAGGATGTCGTCCACCCGCGGCGACTCGATCGCGATCAGGTGTTTCTCGCACTCGACAATCTCGTCGTAGAGCTTTGGCGTCACGAAGAGTGACGTAGCCTCAGACGTGGTGCTGACCCGGTTGTCTCCGCTCATGCGCCAACCTTAGCCTCGCCGGCCGCGATTGACCAGACCACGAACGGCTCGGGATCATTGTTCCCCATCACGATTTGCCCATCCGAGGTGCCCATGTTCGACGGTTTGCAACCCCGCCACTGGAAGTACGAGATCGACGGCGACCGCGTCCTGACCCTGCTGCTCGACCGGGCCGGCGAGTCGGTCAACAGCCTGTCGCGCGAGGTCCTCGAAGAACTCGGCAGTCTGCTCGAGCGCATCCAGATCGACCCGCCCAAGGCCGTGATCCTCCGTTCGGCCAAGCCGGCAGGCTTCATCGCCGGCGCCGACATCCGCGAGTTCCGCACCTTTGCCGAGCGCGGCGAAACCATCGATGCGATCAAGCGCGGCCATCGCGTGTTCGCCCGTCTGGCGGCGCTGAAGATGCCGACGGTGGCCGCCATCCATGGCCACTGCATGGGCGGCGGTCTCGAAATCTCGCTGGCCTGCCGCTATCGCATCGCCACCAGCGACCCGAAGACGCGCCTCGGCCTGCCCGAGGTGAAACTCGGCATCCAGCCGGGCTGGGGCGGCACGGCGCGCTTGCCGCACCTGGTCGGGGCGCCGGCAGCCTTCGACATGATGCTGACCGGACGCGGCCTGAGCGCGAGCAATGCCCGCGCCATCGGCCTCGTCGACAAGGTCTGCGCCCCCGAGGAACTGGCCGCGAAGGCCAAGGAACTGGCCCTGCGCGGCACGCAGCGCCCGGCCGGGCAGCGCTTCAAGGCCTGGGCCACGAACCTCTGGCTGACGCGCCAGATGCTCGCGCCGCAGATGCGCAAGCAGGTGGCGCGCAAGGCCGATCCGAAGCACTACCCCGCCCCGTTCACGATGATCGAGTTCTGGCGCCGCCACGGCGGCAGCGTCGCGGAAGGGCTGGCGGCCGAGCCGCGTTCGGTGTCGAAGCTGGCCGAGACGCCGACCGCACGCAACCTGGTGCGCATCTTCTTCCTGCAGGAAATGCTGAAGGGCCTGGGCGGCGGCGCCGACCATGGGATCCGCCACGTGCATGTGATCGGCGCCGGCGTGATGGGCGGCGACATCGCGGCCTGGTGCGCACTGCAGGGCTTCACCGTCAGCCTGCAGGACCGCGAGATGAAATTCGTCGAGCCGGCCCTGAAACGCGCCGAGGAACTGTTCGCGAAGAAGCTGAAGAGCGAAGACCGCATCGCACCGGTGCGCGCCCGCCTCGTGGCCGATGTCGAGTCGGCCAAGGTGCCGGAGGCCGACCTGATCATCGAGGCCATCTTCGAGAACCTGGACGCCAAGCGCGCGCTGTACGCGAACCTGGAGCCGCGCATGAAGGCGACGGCGATCCTGGCCACGAACACCTCCAGCATCCCGCTCCCCGATCTGCGTGCCCAGCTCGCGCATCCCGAACGCTTCGTCGGCCTGCACTACTTCAACCCGGTGGCGATGATGCCGCTGGTGGAGATCGTGCGACACGACGGCCTCGACAAGACGATCGAGGCGCGCGTCGCGGCTTTCGCCAAGGCCATCGACAAGCTGCCGGTGCCGGTCGCGACCTCGCCCGGATTCCTGGTCAATCGCGTGTTGTTCCCGTACATGCTCGAAGCGGCCACGCTGTATGCAGAAGGCGTGCCCGGGCCGGTGATCGATCGCGCAGCCAGAAAGTTCGGCATGCCGATGGGCCCGATCGAGCTGATGGACACAGTCGGACTCGACGTGGCGACCGGCGTTTCGAAGGTCCTGAGCCCCTTCCTCGGCATCTCGATCCCGGACAAGCTGCAGGGCATGATCGCCGCCGGCAAGCGCGGCAAGAAGGACGGCGAAGGCTTCTACCTGTGGAAGGACGGTCGCGCCCAGAAGCCGGAGGTGCCGTCGAGCTACCAAGCGCCGGAGGACCTTGAGGACCGCATGATCCTGCCCTTCCTGAACGAAGCCGTGGCCTGCCTGCACGAACGCGTGGTCGACGACGCCGACCAGCTCGACGCGGGCATCATCTTCGGCACCGGCTTCGCGCCGTTCCGCGGCGGTCCGATCCAGCACATTCGTGATGCCGGCGCGGACGCGCTGAAATCGCGACTGGCTGCCCTGGCGGCGAAGTACGGCGACCGCTTCAAGCCCAAGGCCGGTTGGGACGCGCTTTGACGCGTCCCGGAACCGGGCACAAAAAAGCCGCGCATCGCGCGGCTTTTTTGCTTCTGCGGGGCTGGATCAGCCCGAGATGCTCTGCGACAGGTCTTCGCGGATGCGCGCAGCCTTGCCTTCGAGATCGCGCAGGTAGTACAGCTTGGCGCGACGCACCGCACCGCGGCGCTTGACCTGCACCGAATCGATGGTCGGGCTGTGGGTCTGGAAGACGCGCTCGACGCCGGTGCCGTGCGAAATCTTGCGCACGGTGAAGGACGAGTTCAGGCCGGCATTGGCCATCGCGATCACGACGCCCTCGTAGGCCTGCACGCGTTCGCGGTTGCCTTCCTTGACCTTCACGTTCACGACGACGGTGTCGCCCGGGCCGAAGGCCGGGAGCGTGCGGGTCATCTGCGACTGTTCGAATTGCTGCAGCAAGTTCATGACATCACCTTGTAGAAATCTGTGTTGCTCAGTTTCGGCTCTCCGGTCGTCCTGACCGGGCGGGGCCATGCTCGGCGAAATACTCCTGCCGAAACTCGTCCAGCAGCTTCCTCGCTGCCTTGTCCAAATCGCATCGCGCCAAGAGGTCGGGCCGACGCAACCATGTCCTGCCGAGCGACTGCTTCAGGCGCCAGCGCCGGATCAGCGCATGGTTGCCGGACAACAGCACCTCGGGTACGTCCTGCCCGCCATCGCGCACCGGGCGCGTGTAGTGCGGGCAGTCCAGCAAGCCGTTGGAGAACGAATCCTCCTGCGCAGACGCGGCATCGCCGAGTGCGCCGTCCTGCAGCCTGCCGACCGCGTCGATCAGCACCGCCGCGGCGAGTTCGCCGCCGGACAGCACATAATCGCCGATCGACACTTCCTCGTCCACCGAAGCGGTGAGGAAGCGTTCGTCGACGCCCTCGTAGCGGCCGCAGAGCAGGACCACCCGCTCGCGCCGCGCCAAGGCCTCGACCTTGCGTTGTGTCAGCCGCTCACCCTGCGGACTGAGGT
This sequence comes from uncultured Rhodanobacteraceae bacterium, assembly GCA_937873105.1. Classification (GTDB taxonomy): domain Bacteria; phylum Pseudomonadota; class Gammaproteobacteria; order Xanthomonadales; family Ahniellaceae; genus JADKHK01. The sequence goes on along the minus strand of CALMWD010000494.1, from coordinate 4,403 downwards.
AGATCACCTGCGCCGGCCGCGGATCCGCCGCCTTCGCCGCCGCCAGACAGCGGCGCAGCGGCTCGATCAGCATCACCATGCCGGGACCGCCGCCGCAGGGACGATCATCGACCGTACGATGGACGTCCTCGGTGAAGTCGCGCGGGTTCCACCCATGCACTTCAAGCAGGCCGCGATCCATCGCCCGTCCGACCACGCCGACCCTGGCCGTGTCGCGGACGTAGTCCGGAAACAGGCTCAGCACGTCGAAGCGCATCGCCTAGAACTCCGGATCCCAGTCGACGACGATGCCGCCGCCGTCGAGGTCCACCGACTTCACGAAGCGATCGTGGATGAAGGGAATCAAGCGCTCGCGCTCGCCCCGCACCACCATCACGTCGTTCGCCGCGGTGGCGAACAGATGCGACACGGTACCGAGCTCGACACCGTCGGTCGTCCTGACCTTCAGGCCTTCGAGATCGATCCAGTAGAACTCGCCCTTCTTCGGCTTCGGCAACTGCGACCGATCGACGCGGATGTCCGCGCCGACCCAGCGCATCGCCTGGTCGCGATCATCGAGACCCTCGATGCGCGCAACCAGCGACTTGCCCTGCACCCGCCCTTCCAGCGGGTTCAACTCGGCTTCGTTGCCGTCCAGCGCGACGCGCCAAGGCCGGTAACGCAGCAAGTTGTCGATCGGATCGGTGTGCGAGAAAAGCTTGAGCCAACCGCGCACACCATGCACGCCGACAATGCGACCGACCGTGACCTGGCGGTCGCTCATCGTCGTGCTCAGGCGGCGGTCTTGGCCGCCTGCTTCAGCAGGTAGGCGACCTTGTCGCTCGGCTGCGCACCCTGCGAAATCCAGTGCTGTGCGCGCTCGGCGTTCAGCTGCAGCTTGACTTCCTTGCCGGTCGCGACCGGATTGTAGAAGCCAATGCGCTCCAGCGAGCGGCCGTCGCGGGCGCTGCGGCTGTCCGTCACGACGATGTGATAGAACGGACGCTTCGGCGCACCGCCGCGGGAAAGACGAATCTTGACCATGAGTGAGGTTCTCTTGACGAGCAGGCCGGCAAACCGGCGGTGAAAGAAAGCGCGCGACTCTATCCGGTTTTCCGCAAAAAAGAAAGCAGGAGCCCATTTCGCTCCACTGCCCTTTCGGGGGATGAACCGTCACGACGCGTCGTGCGGGGCGATCCGCCACCCAAGGGCGACGGATCAGGAAATCACGCCTTGGGTTTCAGAAGATCCTCAAGGCGCTTGTCCATGTTCGCATATTTGTACGCCGGAAGCACGTAGATCCAACCCTGCGCCCGGCGGTTCAGGTCAGCGGCCTCGTCCTCGATGGCCTTGCGACGCTCGGCGATGAATGCCGCCGGATCCTTCACGGCCAACGGCTCTTCGGCCTTCGAGGCTGCATCCTCAGTGTCGTCCGCCTTCGTCGAATCCGCCGTCTCGGCGTCGCGACGATGCTCGGCCACCGCGTTCAGCTGCGCGGCCTTGGCCGCCAGCGCGACACGATCGGCGTCGACCGAAGCCTTCAGGCTCGCGTACCGCTGGCCTTTGGACGCGAAGCCGGTGATTTCCACGACCAGGCCGTCGAAGGATTGGAAGGTCGCGACCAGGAGACTGGTCGGGTCCGGCACGGCCGAATCGGCCTTGGCGACATCGTCGAAACGCAGGCCGGCCAGCACCGAGCCGATGCCGTTGGCCTCGTATTCGGACAGCAGTTCGCGACCGGGCGGCAGATTCTCGACGTCGTAGTTGACCTGCTCCGGCGATGCCTTCGACACCGCCAGGGACTGGTCGCCGCGGCGGATCTCGATGCGCATGACGCGGTCCGAGGCGATGTCGACGAGGTCCTTCGCCAACCAGTTGGAGGCCTGGCGGTCGACGACCAGGTTGCCCTTGGCCAGCCAGGACTGCGCCTCGTCGTTGCGGCGCACGAAGCTGCCGTTGCCCTGCGAACTGTAGACGCCGACTACGATCCGCGCCGAGCGCTTGCCGTCGAGGTCGACACGCAGGCCCTTGGCATCGGCCTGGGCCACGTCTTCGACGCCAAGCACGGCATGGCGCTCCGGATTCGCGGTCTTGGCCTCGACCAAGGTCGCTTCGGCGAACTTGATCAGGGTCTCGCGCACCTTGGCGATGTCGGCGGGATAGCCGCCGCGCTCGGCCACGATCCAGCCGTCCTGGCCGCGCTGCAAGGTCACCGCCGGCTTGTCGCCGGCTTCGACGATCCGCAGCTGCGTGACGTCGTTGATCGATTCCCGAAGACCTTCGACCAGGGGCTGACCGACTTGCGCGGCGTCGTCGGTCGGGCCGCGCGTGCTGCCCGCCCACAGGGCCAGGGCCACCGCCACGGCGGTGCCCACGGCCAGCTTGACCAGGGTGTGTTTCGTCATCGCTCGGTCCTCCTCAGGCCTTGGCACGCTCGCGGCGGCGCCACCACAGCAGCCCCAGCGCGGCGATCGTGAGCAGCACGGGCACCAGGCCGATGTTGATCAGCTTGAGCTTGCCGCCCAGCGATTCGATGTCGGCGTCGAGCTGGCGCCGGACCTGGCGCAGTTCCTTGCGGATACGCAGTTTGTCCTCGCGGAAGCGCTCCAGCTCGGCCTGTTGTTCGGGCGTCAGGATCGTGGCGCTCTCGGCCGACTTGCCCTGCTGCAGTTCGTTCAACTTCTGCTCGGCATCGGCCAGTTCCTGCTGCAGTTCCTGTTCCTTCTGGCGGAAGCGCTGGTCGGCCTGGCGCTTGATCGCCTCGACCGTCGTGAACGGACGCGCCGAGGTCGCACGGCCGCGGATGCCGATCAGATCGGCCGAGCCGGCGATGTTGTCGACGATGTTGATGATCAGGTCGCCGTTGTTGGCGAAGGCATTCATCAGTTTCTGCCCGAAGAAGTTCTGCACTTGCACCCACAGGCGGTCGCTGAGCACGTCGGTGTCGGCGACCAGCACGATGTTGGCCGGCGCCTTGGTTTCGGCGAGATGGCCCTCGTCCTTGCGGTCCGGGAATGCGGTCTTGAGCATGCCCTCGAGGCGCCCGGCGACCACGTAATGCTCCTTGGTCGGCACGAAGCGTTCGTAGAGCTGCTCGGGATCGGGCATGAACTTCAGTTGCTCGGCCTCGTAGAGCATGGCGTCGCCGCTCGACTGCACGAAGGGGATCAGCTTCAGCGCCGAGCCCTCGGCGAGCTTGAACTGGCCGGCGGTCGAGAAATTGATGCTCTCCAGCTGGGCGGTCGGAATCTCGTCCTGGCTCAGGCTGTCCTTGCCGAGACCGAGGATGGCGAGATGGCGCGTCGGCGGCGCGTTCGGCTGCGTCTGCACCGGCAGTGCATTGGCGGCGTCGAGCACCACCTTGCCGGGGTCGTAGTCGATGCCCCAGGCCTCGAACAAGCCGGGCAGGTCGGAATCGCGCTTGGCGAACATCGCCGCCTGCGGATTCTCCGGGTCGTTGCCGGAATCGTCGCGCTCGGCGTACGGATCGACGAACACGACGAGACGGCCGCCGCGCATCACGAACTGGTCGATGGCGTAGTTCAGCTCGTCGCTGAAACCCTTCGGATGGATCAGCAGCAGGGTGCCGATCTCGTCGTCGATCTTCGTGGTGGCGGCCGGGTTGAGCTGGCGCAGGTCGAACAGGTCGCCAAGCTCCTGATAGAACGCCCAGCCTTCACGCATCTGGCGCGTCGCCGGATCGAAACCCGGCGCGACGTTCAGACCCGAGATCACGCCGACGGCGGGCTTCTTGCCGACGACGAGGCTGTGCACGAGCTTGGCGATGTCGTACTCGAGGAACACTTCCTTGTCCGGCTGGAAGAACGGGATCACGCTCTGGCCGTCGGTGCTGTTGGTGCCGGCCAGCCCGAAGAACACCGAGTCGCCGCCCTTGCCCACCGGCAAGGCCTGCAGGCCGAAACCGGAGGCGCGATCCTCGTCCTCGGAAAACGGCAGCGGATCGATCACGTTCAGGCGCAGCTTGCCGCCGCTCTTCGCGGCCATCTCCTCGAGCAGCTCGCGCACGCGCAACGAGTAGTTGCGCAGCAGCGGAATGTCCTGGGTGGCGCGGTCCGAATAGAAGAAGTACAGGTTGATGGGTTCGTCGATGTCGGCGAGGATGTTCTTCGTCCCCTCGGACAAGGTGTAGAGGCGGTTGCCGGTCAGGTCGATGCGGGCGCCGCGCAGCACGACATTGCCGATGGTCAGCACCGCGACCAGCAACACGCCGAGCAACACCAGCGATCCGCCGGTCAGGGTGCGTCGATTCAGCGAAAACATGGGATCGGCCTCCTCAGTCGGCTTTCTTGAGGTCGATGACGATGGTCGTGGCGTACAGCCAGAAACCGATCATCAGCCCGAAATAGAACAGGTCGCGCAGGTCGAGCACGCCCTTGCTGATCGCGTTGAAGTGCGTCAGGAAG
>CALMWD010000493.1 GCA_937873105.1 uncultured Rhodanobacteraceae bacterium | reverse complement strand
CGCCAGCGTCGCCGGGTACGACCTTTTCGGCGCGTTCGCCGAGCAGCCTGACGGCAGCTGGACGTTCTCCGACCTCGACGACGCATTCCGCGACACGCCCGGCGCGCATCCGCTGGGCCAGATGTGGTTGGCCGCAGAGCTTCCTGACGGACTCTACTTCGCCGGCGAGAACCGGATCTTCCGCATCGGTCGCGGCGGCAAGGCCGAAAGCTGGCCGACGCCAGGGCGGGCCCTGAATGCGCTGCGCGTCGGAAACGAGATCTGGATGCGCGTGAGCGATCGCGGCCTCATGCGTTTCGACGGCAACCAATTCGTCATGGTTCCCGGCGGCGAACGCTTCAACGAGTTCGGCATCCAGAGCTCGGCGCCGCGATCGCCGGGCGCGCTGTTCAGTTCGCGCGCCGTCGGCCTGTATGTCGGCGATGCCGAACGCGGGCTGCAGCACGTGTCCACCGAGTACGACGAGTGGATGCGCAGGGTGCAGGTCTACGCCGTCGAGGCCTTGCCCGGCGGGGACTTCGCGCTGGCCACCTTGTCCGGCGAGGTCGCCGTGATCGACGCCCGGCTGAAACTCAGGAAGCAGTACCGGATCAGCAACTATCCGATCACCGACATCGCCGCCAGCGTGGACGGCGGGCTGTGGTTCTCGACCGAGGGCGATCTGGTGCGCATGGAATGGCCCTCGCCGTGGACCTTCGTCGGCGAGGACGATGGCCTGTTCGGCGCGCTCAATGACGCCGAGTGGTTCGAAGGCAGCCGCTGGGTGGCGACGTCGCTGGGACTGTTCCGAACCGTGGTCGATCCGCAGGGACGGGTGCGCTTCGAGGCTTGGCCCGGCAACGCCGACGAAGTCTGGGATTTGCAGCGCGTCGGCGACGACCTGCTCGTGGGTGAGCGCAAGGGCGTCCTTCTCGTCCGCGGCGGACAGGTGCGTACCCTGGCGTCCAGTTCGAGCGGCATCGGCGAGCTGGTTCCTTCGTCGTTCGTTGCGGGCAGGGTGCTGGCGCTGGAGAACTCCACCATTCTCGAACTGCACAAGGATCCGCAGTGGCGTGCCGGCCCACGCCACGATCTTGGCGACGTGAGCTTGTCGACCCTGATCGAGCTGGACGCGGAACGCTGGCTGCTCGGCGATTGGCGCGGCTATCCCAAGCTCGCCCGGCGCCGGGAGGAAGGTGCGGTTCCGCGCCTCGAGATCGTCACCTTGTCCGATCGCGGCCTGGTCGGCGACCCCGGCGCCGGCAGCACGGTCTTCCGCATCGGCGAGCGGATCTACGCCACCCTGGGCGACGAACTCTACGAGTGGCGTGAGGACAGGTTTCTTCCGCGCCCCGATCATCCGCTCGTGGCACTGGCCGGCGAGCGCTTGAACGAGATCGAGATTCGCAACGGCGCCGCCCATACCTACGCGTTCACCAGTCGCGACGTCTGGGTCGAACGGGAAGGAGCCTGGCAACCGCTGCGTCTGGAGTCGCGTCGGGCACGAGGCCTCAGCGAACTGTCCCTGGCCGACGACGGCCGTCTCACCGTGGTGGCCTGGAGTGGATTGCTGACCTACGACCCGCGGCTCACGCGTGCCGCCGACAGCCCATTGCATCTGCGCATGCACCGCGTCGCCCTGATCGATGTCGCGCGCCAGACCAGGTTCGTCGATCGTCGCGGCGCGACCGAGATCGCCCTGCCGCCGCTGGAGGAACTGCGGTTCGAGTTCGGGGTGGACGGGCATGAGTCCGCGATCGAGTACCGTACCCTGCTTGACGGCGACGACGGTGGCGCCTGGAGCGAATGGACCTCCACGCCGATGCGCGCGTTCAACCGACTCGCGCCCGGCGCCTACCGCTTCCGCGTCGAAGCGCGCACGCGTGGCGGACGCAGTGCTGCCGACGATCTCGACTTCCGTTTCCGCGTCGAACCGCGCTGGTACCAGACCCGCGCCGCCGGCTGGGCCGCGGCGGGCCTGGTGCTGTTGATCGGCGCGCTGCTGGCCTGGACCTGGGGCCGGTTCCGTTCGCGCCAGCTGCACGCCCGCAATGTCGAACTCGAGCGCGAGATCGCCGCGCACACCCGCGACCTCGAGATCGCCAACCAGCGCCTGTCGCGCCTCGCGGTGCAGGACGGCCTGACCGGCATCACCAACCGCCGCGGCTTCGAACAGTTCTACCAGCGGGCCTGGAACCGCCTGGCCGAGCAGCGCCAGCCGCTGGCGCTGCTGATGGTCGACGTCGACTTCTTCAAGCAGTACAACGACCAGCACGGGCACCTGCACGGCGACGAGATGCTGCGCGGCATCGCCCAGCAACTGGAACAGGAAGTGCGCGAGCCCGAGGAACTGCTGGCGCGCTTCGGCGGCGAGGAATTCGTCATCGTGCTGCCCGGCGTCGACTTCGACGAGGCGACGACGCGCGCCCACGCCATCCGTGCGCGTTGCGAATCCTTCGGCAAAGACCACGACATCACGGTCAGCGTCGGCGTGTCGGCCTGCGTGCCGCGCGGCGGACTGAAGTCGGCGCAACTGCTCGACGAGGCCGACGCGGCCCTGTACCGCGCCAAGAAACTCGGCCGCAACCGCGTCGAACGCGGCCGCGCCCTCTAGACGGGACTCAGTCCGTCACCACTTCGCGGCGCTTGGCGGTGTGCAGCAGCCACAGGTTGCGGCTGTAGATGAACAGGCCGGAGAACTGCCCGAGCGTGAACACCAGGTCGCGCTTCTGGATCGCGTAGACGGTCAAGGTCAGGCCGCCGACCAGGGACAGCCACCAGAAGATCGTCGGCACCACGACGCGCTTGGCGCGCTCGCTGAACCACCATTGCACGATGAAGCGCGAGGCGAAGATCGCCTGGCCGAGAAAGCCGATCGCCAGCCAGAAATTGAAGTTGTGCGCCCAGGACGCGAAGAAGTCGGTCATGTGATCCCCAATCCGGAATTCGGGGCCGCACCCCGAAGCGAGTCGCCCAGCTTAGCGGCTCAGTCGTTAGAAATTTCTTGGACCGCGGTGCGCCTGGCGCGGCGGATCAGCCAGGCCACGCCGCGCAGGTCGGCGATGCCGACGAGGGCGCGGTTCAAGTTGTTGTACTTCGAGACGCCGGCGCCGCGGGCGCGATGGTTCACCGGCACGCTCACGGTCTTCCAGCCGGCGCGTTGCATCAGCGCCGGCAGGTAGCGGTGCATGTGGTCGAAGTACGGCAGGTCGAGGAAGGCCTCGCGTTCGAACAGCTTGATGCCGCAGCCGGTGTCGGGCGTGTCGTCGCGCAACAAGCGGCGGCGAATCGCGTTCGCGATCTTCGACGCCCAGCGCTTGCTGCCGCTGTCCTGGCGGTTCACGCGCCAGCCCGCGAACAGCTTGGTTTCGGCGCCGGCCTGGGCGCGCGCGTCGAGCAGCTTCGGAATGTCGGCCGGATCGTTCTGGCCGTCGCCGTCGAGCGTGGCGATCCAGGCGCCGCGCGCGGCCTTCACGCCGTTGCGCACGGCCGTGCTCTGGCCGCTCTGGCTCACGTGGTGCAGCACCCGCAGTTCCGGCACGCGCGCCTGCAGCGCCTTCAGCACGGCCAGGGTGTCGTCGCGACTGCGGTCGTCGACGTAGACGATTTCGAAGGCGATGCGGCCGCGCAGCGCGGCGACGATCTCGTCGACCAGCGGCGCGACGTTGTCGCGTTCGTTGAACACCGGGACGACGACGGACAGTTCGGGCAGGGACACGTGCAACCTGGATCGGGGCGCCGCAGGCAGCGCGGCAAGGCGCGCACGCTAACCGATGCGAAGCGAGCCCGCCACCGACGGCATCGATCAGGGCGCGCCGAACGCGGCGCCGTCGCCGCCCGCGAAGGCGCGCCGGAATTGCGACTCGATCGCATCGAACTCGCGGGCATCGGCGGCGAGCAGGATCAGGGTGCCGGCGCCGACCGGGGTTTCGCGACCGCGCACGCCCACGCTCTCGAAGTCGCGGCGCGGTTCGTGCAGCCTGGGCACGTACATCGCCGTCACCGGGCCGCTGTCGCGCTGCAGGACCATGTGCAGCGACATGCGTTCGCCGAGGCGGCAGTCGTTGAGGTAGTGCACCGTTCCCGGGCTGCGCGCGACCGGCGCGCCCAGCGACGCGAACATCGCCCGCACCGCGTCCTCGTCGACCTCGGCGCGCGCCGACAACGCGAAGGGTTCGTGCGCCAGGTGCGCGATCGCGAGATCGGCCAGGGTGGCGTTCGCCGACCACCAGCGCCAGCCGAACAGGGCTGCCAGCGCGATGCCGAGCACGCCGGCCGCGGCGATCGCCCACCACGACCGGCGCGGGCTGCGCGGCTCGTGCAGGGCGGCGGTGGTCTGGCGCAGCAGGATGCGTTCGGCGAGGTTGTCCGGCACCGGGATCGCGACCGCGGCGGCCAGCGAGCGCTCGAAGACGAGCGTGCGCTCCAGGGCCTCGTTGCAGCGCGGGCAGGCGGCGCGATGGGCGAGGGCGTCCTCGTCGAGATGGCGCGGCGCGGTGCCGACGGCGCGGCGGAACTCAAGGCAGTTCATAGACCTTGCCCTCCTCGCCGTAGCCGCCCAGCGCAGCCTTGAGCTTCTGGCGCGCGCGGAACACCTGGGTCATCACCGCGCCCGGGGTGCTGCCGAGCTCGGCCGCGATCTCCTCGCAGCTGAAACCGCCGAGCACCTGCATCAGCAGCGGCTCGCGGTACTTCGCTTCCAGCTTGGCCATCGCCCGCCGCACCAGGGCGTCTTCGCCGAGCAGGTCGGGCGCGCGCTGGTCGGACTCGGGCAGATCGACCTCGTCGATCGGCGCGATCGCGGGCGTCTTGCGCTCGTACAGGCGCGCATGTTCGCGCCGCAGGATCGTCACCAGCCAGGCCTTGGCGGCCGCGGTCTCGCGCAGGTTGTCGAGCGAACGCCAGGCGCGCAGGTAGGTTTCCTGCGTGAGGTCGTGCGCCAGCGCTTCGTTGCCGCACAACCAGTACGCGAAGCGATACAGGTCGGCGCTGGTCGCGCGCACCAGGGCGTCGAATTGGGATTGCTTGCTCACCATGCCCCCAAGACCTGCCCAGGGGCTCGATTCTTTCATCGAATCGGGTCAGGCGGCGTCGATCATCTTGTCGATGAATGCGTCGGCCGAAACGCCGAATCGAGAGGACAGCAAGGCGATATGACGGGCCGTGAGTTGTCTCTTTCCCGACAACACTTGGGATACGACGCTTTGGTTGCCCACTTCCGGCAGATCGGATTGGGTCAGACCATGTTGTTCCATCAGGAAGCGCAGCAGTTCCCGTGGCGGCAGCACAGGCATCGAGAAGTGCCGCCGGTCGAAATCCGCAATCAATTCCGAGACGACGACGAACAGGTCTTCCAGACCGGCGCCGGCCCCGGCTTGGCCCGAATCGACGAGTGCATCCGCCAATTCCACCATCCGCGAATAATGCGTGGCGTCGCGAATCGGCCCGATATCGGCCGTCAGCTGCAGTGCCGCCCATGCCTTGCGGATAGCCTCCAGATTCATCGGGTTCTCCATGCCATTCGGTCGTACTCGGCGTGCGTCAAGACGTGCTTCACATAAGCGATCTGCTGCACGAAATGGAGAAACACGACCAGTCGATACTTGTTCCCGCCAATGTCGAAGACGTGCAGGTCACCGACCTTGTCTATGCTGGAAAAGCACTGCCGGAGTTCCGCGAAGCTTGCGTATGACCGCGCTTCCATCAGCTGCCGCCACGCCTGCAGCGGGCGCGCGGCTTCCGGATACCGGGCAGCGAACTCGACCAGTCGTCGATTGGTGATCACTCTCACCCGCGGATTATCAGGCCCGCAAGCAATTATTGCAATACGCAATAGTGGTTGCGGTCAACGAATGCGTTCGAGGATGCCGTCGAGTTCGTCGATGCTGTGGTAGGCGATGACCAGCTTGCCGCGGCCGTTGCGGGCGTGCTGGATGCTGACGCGGGTGGCGAGCTTCTCGGACAGGTCCTGCTCCAGGCGCGTGATGTTCGGGTCGGCGCCGGCCGACTTCTTGCCATTCGTCTTGCCGGCGGCCTTCGCGGCCTGTTCGTTGCGCACGCGCTCCTCGAGTTCGCGCACGCTCCAGCCGCCATCGGCCGCGGCCAGGGCGAGTGCGGTGGCGCGGGCGGTGTCGAGCGTGATCAGGGCGCGGGCATGGCCCATTTCCAGGCGATGCTTTTCGAGCAGGGTGCGCACCGCTTCCGGCAGGTCGAGCAGGCGCAGCAGGTTGCTGACCGCGGCGCGCGAGCGGCCGACGGCTTCCGCGGCCTGCTGGTGGGTCAGGTCGAATTCCTGGATCAGGCGTTGCAGCGCGGTCGCTTCTTCGAGCGGGTTCAGGTCTTCGCGCTGGATGTTCTCGATCAGCGCCATCGCGATCGCGGCCTGGTCCGGCACTTCGCGGACCACGACCGGCACCTCGGCCAGACCGGCCTGCTGCGCGGCGCGCCAGCGGCGTTCGCCGGCGATGATCTCGTAGCGATCCGCGCCGATGCCGCGCACGACGATGGGCTGGATCACGCCCTGGGCCTTGATCGATTCGGCCAGTTCGGCCAGGCGTTCCGGATCCATGCCGGTGCGCGGCTGGTAGCGGCCGGGCTGCAGCCGGTTCGCGGGCAGGGTGCGCAGTTCGCCGCCGGCGGCGGCTTCGGCGGCGTCGCCGCCGCTGGTGTCGATGCCGAGCAGGGCGTCGAGGCCGCGGCCGAGGCCGCGCGGTTTCTTGGTCGCCATCGCGGGCTCCGTCAGTTCGTCGGGCCGGCCGCGGCCGGCTTGGCAGTGCGTTCGTGGCGCAGCATTTCGCCGGCCAGGCCGAGGTAGGCGATGGCGCCGCGCGACTCGCGGTCGTACATCGAGATCGGCAGGCCGTGCGAGGGCGCTTCCGCCAGGCGCACGTTGCGCGGCACCACGGTGCGGAAGACCTTGTCGCCGAAATGCTTCACGAGCTGGTTCGACACGTCGTTGCCGAGGTTGTTGCGCAGGTCGAACATGGTGCGCAGGATGCCCTCGAGCTCGAGCTTCGGATTCAGCCGCGTCTTCACCGCCTTGATCGTGTTCAGCAGCGCGGTCAGGCCTTCGAGCGCGAAGTATTCGCACTGCATCGGCACCAGCACGCCGTCGGCGGCGGTGAGCGCGTTCAGCGTCAGCAGCGACAGCGAGGGCGGGCAGTCGATCAGGATGAAGTGGTACTTGTCCTTGACCGTGTCGAGGATGGTGCGCAGCCGCGTCTCGCGCGCGATCTCGTCCATCATCTTGATCTCGGCCGCGGTCAGGTCGGCATTGCCGGGCAGCAGGTCGAAGCCGCCGGGCGTGGACACGATCGCACGTTCGGCCGGCACTTCCTCCAGCAACACCTCGCAGCCGTTCGGCTTGGCATTGGCCTTGTCGACGCCGCTGGCCATGGTCGCGTTGCCCTGCGGGTCGAGGTCGATCAGCAGCACCTTGCGCCGCGCCTCGGCCAGCGCCGCCGCGAGGTTCACGCTCGTCGTGGTCTTGCCGACGCCACCTTTCTGGTTCGCGACAGCGATGATGCGGGTCATGGGCAGGAATGGCCTACGCGCCAACGGGCGCCGGGCCGCGGATGATACCTGTAGGAGCGACCCACGGGTCGCGATGCTCGGCTTTTCGCGAATGGCGGAGAAATGAATCGCGACCCGTGGGTCGCTCCTACGAGGGGGTGCGCGACCATTCCACCACCACCCGCTCCCCATCCAGCCCCGGCACGATGAGCGGATGGATGGCGACCAGGGCGTAGCCGGGCGGGATCGTGCCCAGTTCCTCGGCGTGGCCGGGGCCCTTCATCGCCAGCAGGCGGCCGCCCGGGGCCAGCCAGTCGCGGCACCAGCCGGCGAGTTCGCCGATCGGCGCGACCGCGCGGGCGGTGGCGGCGGCGAGCGGGACCGGCGGTCGATACGCTTCGGCGCGGGCCTCGACGACCTCGACGCCATCCAGCCCGAGCGTGCGCTTCACCTCGCGCATGAAGCGGCATTTCTTGCCGTTCGATTCGATCAGCACCACGCGCCGCTCGGGATGCAGGATCGCCAGCGGCAGACCCGGCAAGCCGGCCCCGGCACCCATGTCGGCGAGTTCGTTCGCGGTCCAGAGCGGCGCCATCGCCAGCGAATCGAGCAGGTGCCGGGTCAGCATCTCGGCCGGGTCGCGGACGGCGGTCAGGTTGTAGGCCTGGTTCCACTTCGCCAGCAGTTCCAGGTATCCGAGCCAGCGCCCGACGCGCGACTCGTCCTGCGGCAGCGACAGCGCCGCCAGCCCATCCATCAGTTTCGGCCGCAGCGCGGCGATCGCGGGAGACAGTTCCATCACGCCAGTATGGCGGCGGCGCGCGGGGACGTCACCGAT
>CALMWD010000492.1 GCA_937873105.1 uncultured Rhodanobacteraceae bacterium | reverse complement strand
GGGTGAAGTCGACCAATCGGTCGAGCAGGGCGGTCTCGTCGGTCGCGGCCAGGATCTCGTAGTGCCCGAAGCGCAGGAACGAGGGCGCGACCCGGCAGACGATGGCGCCGGGCTCGGCGCTCGGGCGGCCGTCGTAGAACATGTCGCGGACCACGGTCTCGCCGGTGGCGACCAGGCTCAGCGCCCGCGTGGTCGGCACGCCGAGCGCGTGCATCGCTTCGCTGCAGACGAACTCGCGCAGGCTCGATCGCAGCACCGCGCGGCCGTCGGCGTGGCGCGAATAGGGCGTGCGGCCGGCGCCCTTCAGCTGCAGTTCGTGGCGACGGCCGTCGCGGCCGACGACTTCGCCGAGCGAGATCGCGCGTCCGTCGCCGAGTTGTCCGGCCCAATACCCGAACTGGTGGCCGCCATAACGCGTCGCGAACGGCTGCATGCCCTCGATCAGGGCGTTGCCGGCGAACACCTGCGCGAACTGCGGCGCGGCGACGTCGTCCGGCTCGAAACCGAGGGCGGCGGCGACCGTCGGCGAGTGCGCGAGCAATCGCGGCGCCGCGACCGGCGTCGGTCGCGCCGGCGACCAGAGCGCGTCGCGCACCTCGCGGCTGCGCGGATCGTCGAACGGATCGCCGGGCAGTTCGCGGATGAACCGGTGGTCGAAGCGCAAGGGCATCAGTGCGCCGGCGCCTCGGTCGCGCGCGCGCGCATCTGCGCGACCACGTGTTCGCCGATGGCGCGCGCCAGTTCCTGCTCGCCCATGAAGATCTCGCCGACACGTTCGGCGCGCAGCAGTTCGGCCTCGTCGTCGCTGTGCGTGCGCACCACGCAGTCGATCTTCGGATTCAGCATCCTGGCGATCTCGATCATCTTGCGCGCGTCCAGGCTGTCGGGCAGGGCGATGACCATCATCGCCGCGCGCGCGACATGCGCCTGGATCAGGGTCGCCGGCTCGGTGGCGTCGCCGGAGACCGCGGGCAGGCCTTCGGCACGCAGGGCTTCGATGCGCTCGCGGTTCTGGTCGGCGACAACGAAGGGAATGCCCTCGGCACGCAGGCGTTCGGCGAGGCGTCGACCGACGCGACCGAAGCCGACGATCACGACCTGGTCGCTGAGCAGGCGCTGGTCGGTGCTCATCGGCAGTTCGGCCAGCGGGTCGACGCTTTGCTCCATCAGTCGCGCCAGGCGCGAATGCGAGCGGATCCAGCGCTGCAGCGGTTCGATCAGGGCGACCAGCAACGGGTTCAAGGCGATCGATACCAGGGCGCCGGCGACCACCAGTTGCTGCGCCTGGTTCGGAAGCAGGCCTTCCGCCACCGCCAGCGCGCACAGGATGAACGAGAACTCGCCGATCTGGGCCAGGCTGGCGCCGACCGTGAGCGAGGTGTTCAGCGGGTAGCCGAACAGGCGCACGATCAGCAGCGCCGCCGCGGTCTTGCCGACGATGATGATCGCGACCACCCAGGCGATCTGCAGCGGCTGCGCCAGCAGCACGGCAGGGTCGAGCAGCATGCCGACCGAGACGAAGAACAGCACCGCGAAGGCGTCGCGCAGCGGCAGCGATTCCTCGGCGGCGCGATGGCTGAGTTCGGACTCGCGCATCATCATGCCGGCGAAGAAGGCGCCGAGTGCGAAGGAGACGTCGAACAGCTTCGCGGCCGCGAAGGCGACGCCCAGCGCGATCGCGATGACGGCAAGGGTGAACAGTTCGCGCGAACCGGTCTTGCCGACCAGCCACAGCAGCTTCGGCAGCAGGCGCTTGCCGACCAACAGCATCAGCGCGATGAAGGCGACGATCTTGACCGTGGTCAGCGCCAGCGCCGGCCCCAGGGACTGGCCGGCGGCCGCCTCGCCCTCGCCGAAGAGGCCGCCCAGATGCGGCAGCAGCACCAGGGCCAGCACCATCACCAGGTCCTCGACCACCAGCCAGCCGACGGCGATGCGGCCGTTGTGCGAATCGAGCACGCCGCGCGCTTCCAGCGCACGCAGCAGCACGACGGTGCTGGCGACCGACAACGACAGCCCGAACACGCCCGAGGCCAGCCAGGACCAGCCGAAGCTGTGCCCGACCGCCGCGCCCATCGCGGTCGCCGCGGCAATCTGCACCATCGCGCCGGGAATGGCGATGCGCTTCACTTCCATCAGGTCGTCGATGGAGAAGTGCAGGCCGACGCCGAACATCATCAGCATGATCCCGATTTCCGCGAGCTGTCCGGCCAGGGCCAGGTCGGCATCGAAGCCCGGCGTCGCCGGCCCGAGGATGATGCCGGCCAGCAGGTAGCCGAGCATCGGCGGCATGCGCAGGCGTGCCGCCCCGAATCCGAACAGGGTGGCCAGGCCGAGGCTGGCGGCGATCGTCGTGATCAGGCTGATGTCGTGCGGCATCCGTTCTCCCGGCAAGCTGGCGATTTCTGGACCGATGGTACTTTCTGGGGGTGACGGACGCGTATTGCAACCGAACGGAGGGCGCGTGCTGTTCACGTCCGGAATCGGCGATGATGCGGGCATGCGCCGATGCCCTCGACC
>CALMWD010000491.1 GCA_937873105.1 uncultured Rhodanobacteraceae bacterium | reverse complement strand
GCCGAATGCCGGCGCGACTCAGTGGCGGGCGCAGGCGCGCAGCGGCAAGCGGCCGCACCGCGGCCCTGACGCGGCGTCCAGCGCCGCCTGCAGGCGGGCGTCGTGGCCGTAGATGTCCTCGAAGTAGTGCACGCTGCCGTCGCCCGGCGCCACCGCGGTGACATAGACCAGGTACACGGGAATCGGCGACGACAGGGTCACGGCCAGGTCTTCCGCGTCGCCGTTCAACGCCTCGCGGATGCGTTCGGCCGGCCATTCCGGCTGCTTGCGCAACACCCAGTTCGCCAGCGCTTCGGGATCCTGGACGCGCACGCAGCCATGGCTGAGATCGCGGCGGGTCCGCGCGAACGCGCCCTGCGACGGCGTATCGTGCAGGTACACCGCATGTCCGTTCGGGAACAGGAACTTGACCCGGCCGAGCGCATTCGTCGGCCCCGGCTTCTGGCGCAGGACCAGTTGTCCGCGCCGCAGGCCGGCCACGGTCTCCGCGGTCAGTGCCTGGTCTTCGACCCCCAGGATCTCGAAGCCCTGGCGCGCGAGATAACCGGGATCCTTCAGCGCCTGCGGCAGCAGCTCGGCGCGGACGATCGAGAGCGGCACGATCCACGAGGGCCGGAACACGAGCGTGCGCAACTCGCCCGCAAACACCGGCGTGCGCGTGCGAAAGGCGCGCCCGACGACGACCGGCATCTGCAGCGCCAACCGCCCATCGTCGCCGACGGCGCGCAACTGGAACTCGGGAATGTTCACGACGATCGGCGGTTCCGGAAACCCGCTCGGTACCCAGCGCCAGCGTTCCATCGCGTGGCGCACCTGGTCGAGGCGCTGCGCCAGCGGCACGTTCAGGGCGGCCAGCGTGTTCGCGCCAAGACGACCGTCGACCGCCAGGCCATGGCGCGCCTGGAAGCGCCGCAACGCCGCCGCCAATGCGGGGTCGTAACGCGCTTCGGCGCCGACCTCGACCAACGCATCGGCCGCGACGAGATCGCCCAGTTGCAGCAGTCGCGCACGCAGCAAGGGGACGCCGGCATCGGCCTGCCCGGGTTCGAGCACGCGCGCCGCAGGCGCAGGCACGACCACCTCCGGTCGCGAGGCCTGCATCAACAGGTTCGCGAGCGCGGCACGCAATCGCCGGAATCCGCCGAACGGCGGCTCCAGCGCATCCAGCACGCGCGCCGGATCGGACGCCGACGCCAACGACTCGGCGATTGAGGGCAAGTCGAGGCGCTTGCCGGCGATGTCGATGCCCACGTCGAGGCTGAGCGGGTCGACGCGGCCCCGGTGCAGGTCGAGCGCCAGGGCCATGGCCCGCCGCGTCAGCAATGCCTCGAATTCGGCGCGCGCCCGGGCGTCGCCCCAACCCGGCCGCGCGATGCGTTGCGGCCATTCGCCGAGGTCGTAGTCGACGGCCGCGAGGCCGCGCCGATCGGCGGCGCGCAGCGCCTCGATCATGCGTCGCGCCGACGGCGTCGGCTGCCCGGCGGCATCCAGCCACAAGGGACGAAACGCCCGCGCCGAATACAGCGCGCACAACGCGTCGCGCTCCTCGTTCGCGACGATCGTGGTCGCGCTCGGCACGCACGCGGCATCACGCAGGGCGTCGACCTCCGACGCCGCGGCTGCCGCCGCACCCGCCAGCAGGCCCAGCAGCGGCCATCGCCTGGACAGGCTGGTCCGATCTAATAAATCTTCCAACTGCACCCCTCGGAGCCAGTGGATGCTGCCCTCCACGC
>CALMWD010000490.1 GCA_937873105.1 uncultured Rhodanobacteraceae bacterium | reverse complement strand
ATTCCGATCGTGCGTGCGACCAACCTGGCGCGGGCGATGGACGTGCTGAAGCAGGCCGGCGTCTGGATCAGCGGGCTCGACGGCGAGGCCACGCAGACCATCCACGACGCCGATTTCCGCGGCCCCTGCGCGCTCGTCATGGGCGCGGAAGGCGAGGGCATGCGCCGACTCACGCGCGAGCGCTGCGATTTCCTGGTGCGCATCCCGATGCCGGGGCCGATGGAATCGCTGAACGTCTCGGTGGCGACCGGCGTCGCGTTGTTCGAGGTGGTGCGCCAGCGTGCGGGTTGAGCGCGGTCAGGCGCTCGACGCGCTGCTTGCCGAATTCGATCGCAATCTGCGCGCGCTTCTCGGCGGCGCGCAGGACGTCATGGCCTTCTGCGAGGGCCATGGCCGCGCGTATTTCGCGCACCTGATGGCCCACGTCGCCGACGGCGGTCTCGACAGCGTCTCGCTTCGCGCGCGCGGCGACCACGAACTCGCGCTGCACCTCGAGCTGATCGAGCGGGTCGTGTCGCTCGTCTGCACCGACGAGGAAGCGTCGCAATCCGAGTTCATCCGCTGTGGCCGCATCGCGGCCAGCGAAGCGGATCGACGGATCCGTGAGATGGCGCGCCGCGTCGCGTCGCAGGCGCCGGCATAGGCCGGGATTCGCCTATTCCGATTCGTGTTGCGCCGCGTCGCGCTTGCGTCGCATCGCCCATTGCTGATTGCGCCAGCGGCGCTCGCTGCACACCAGGAGGCGTCGCAACGGCCGCCGGAGCGGCGGCAAGTCCAGCGCCAGCAGCAGGAGCCCGAGCGGGAGCATCCAGAAGCCGAGGACCGGCAGGAATCCCAGCACGCCGGCGAAGCTCAGCAGCAAGGCGACCGGAATCCGCACCCAGCGCGAGGCGGGGTGCCGCAGCCAGCGCAGGAAATGCGCGAAGCGTCCCGGAAAGCGACGCTCGACGCGCCGCAGGGTGCGGCAGATGTTTCGTCCGTCCTTGTCGGTGCTCAATCAGACGCTCCCTTGCCCATGTCTCCTTCCTCATGCTCCGGTCGTTCGACCGCTGCAGGACCGCGCCCGGCGGTCACGGCGAGTCCCAGCTTTGCGCGAAACGGGCACGGAATCACGCGCCAGTTGAGTTCTGCGATGCCACCGCCAATCTGTCCGGCATGATGGCCGACCCGGTCGGCAACGGCGACGAGCAGGCGGTCGCGAACTTCGCGGCGCAGTATTCGAAAGGCCTGCCGCACGACGCCTTCGGCGAGGTCGACGCGAGCGCATACCGGGCGCTGCAGCGCGCCTGCACGAGCAATCTGGAAGCCGATTGGGCCGCGGTGCCGATGGGCGGCACCGCCAGGCAGGTGAGTCCGCAGGACGCCTGGGCCTTCCAGATGGAGGGCGCGGATCCGACGCGGCTGCGCATTGCCGCGGCGCCGACGTTCGCCAGCGAACAGCGCGCCGCCGAAATGTGCGAGGTCTACTGGATGGCGCTGTTGCGCGACGTGCCGTTCGAGCGCTACGACGACTCCGAACTCGCCGCCGCCGCGGTCGCCGACCTGCGCCGGTTCGCCCTGTTTCACGACGTGACGCCGCAAACCCTGTTCCGCGGCGTCACCAGCGGCGAAAAGGTCGGGCCTTACCTCTCGCAGTTCCTGTGGAAGCCGGTTCCTTACGGCATGACCACGATCACCCAGAAATACGCGGCGGGGCTGCATGGCGTCGACTTCATGACCTCGCTGGCGGAATGCCTGCGCGTCCAGAACGGCGTCGCGCCGTCGCAGTCGCTGGCGCTGGGTGCGCCGGGATACGCCCGCTGCGGCCGCGACCTCGGCGAATACGTGCACAAGGACTTCACCTACCAGGCCTTTCTCAATGCGGCGCTGATCCTGCTCGCCCTCGGCGGTGCGGCCCTCGACGACGCCAATCCCTACAAGGCCTACGCGAATCGCGCCGGCTTCGTCTGCATGGGCGGGCCGGACGTGTTGTCGATGGTGGCCCAGGTCGCCGCCTTGGCGCTGAAAGCGGCCTGGTACCAGAAATGGTCGGTGAACCGGACCTTGCGTCCCGAGGCGTTCGCGCTGCGGGTGCACCAGAACGAGAGCGCCGCGCGCAGCTATCCGATCCACGCCAAGCTGATCGCGTCGCCGGTGCTCGACCGCGTGCACGCCGCGCACGGCAGCCTGCTCCTGCCCCAGGCCTTCCCCGAAGGCTCGCCGACGCATCCGTCCTATCCGGCCGGCCATGCCGCGATCGCCGGCGCCTGCGTCACCGTCCTGAAGGCCTTCTTCAAGGAAGGCTTCGTGCTGCCGAATCCGGTGGTCGCCAGCGACGACGGCACGGCGCTGGAGGCCTACAGCGGCACACTCACGGTTGGCGGAGAACTCGACAAACTGGCGTCGAACATCGCGACCGGGCGCAATATCGCCGGCGTGCACTACTGGTCGGACGGTATCGAGGGGCTGCGGCTCGGCGAACAGGTCGGGCTCGCCTTCCTCGCCGACATCCGCACCACCTACCCGGAGTCCTTCGCCGGATTCGCGCTGAGCCGGTTCGACGGCCGCACGATCACGATTTGATCCACGCACGCTTGCGCGGCCGGCCCGTTCGAGGCCGGCCGTGTCGACCCAGGTGGCATCTCGATGTCGGTGTTTTCTCCGATGCCTTAGAGCCAAGGCTCTACGCGTGCCCGATACCAGCTTGTACATGGCATTCACCGCGTCACGACGCATTCGCGCCGCGACGCATCATGGGCGAACGACATGGGCGACGATCGACAGCAAGGCTTGTATGACCCCCGCTTCGAACACGACAGCTGCGGCTTCGGGCTGATCGCCAGCCTCGACAACGCGCCCTCGCGCGAACTCGTCGATGCGGCCCTGACCGCGCTGGAGCGCATGGCTCATCGCGGCGCCGTCGGTGCCGACGGCAAGTCCGGCGACGGCTGCGGCATCCTGCTCGCCCGCCCCGAGAAGTTCCTGCGCCAGGTTGCGGCCGACAGCGGCATCCGACTCGGTCCCGCGTTCGCCGCCGGCAACGTGTTCCTGAGCCGGGACGGCACGCTCGCCGCCGAGGCCCGCGCCGTCGTCGAGGCCGAATGCCAGCGCGTCGAACTGCGCGTGGCCGGCTGGCGCGAACTGCCGCTCGACACCGAGCCTTGCGGCGCGCAGGCCCTGGCCAGCATGCCGCGCATGGAACAGGTGTTCGTCATGCCGACCGTGGCGATGGACCAGTCGAGCTTCCAGCGCGCGCTGTTCCTGGCGCGCCGTCGCAGCGAGATGCGCCTGGCCCGCGATCGCGACTTCTACGTGGTCACGCTCTCGGCGCACACGCTCGGCTACAAGGCGATGGTGCTGCCGGCCGGCCTGCGCGCGTTCTATCGCGACCTCCAGCATCCGCTGATGGCCGCGGCGTTCGCGACCTTCCACCAGCGCTTCTCGACCAACACGGCGCCGCAGTGGCGCCTGGCCCAGCCGTTCCGGCTGCTCGCGCACAACGGCGAGATCAACACGATCGAGGGCAACCGCCACTGGGCCGAGGCGCGCAGCGCGAAATGGCGCACGCCGGCCATCGACCTGCGCGAACTGAAGCCGCTGGTCTCGCTCACCGGCTCGGATTCGATGAGCCTCGACAACATGCTGGAAGTGCTGCTGATGGGCGGCATGGACCTGCTGCAGGCGATGCGCGTGCTGATCCCGCCCGCCACCGGCGCGCTCGAAGCGCGCGATCCTGACCTCGCTGCGTTCTACGACTACCACGCGCTCTCGATCGATCCCTGGGACGGCCCCGCCGGCATCGTCCTGTGCGATGGCCGCTACGCCGGTTGCACGGTCGACCGCAACGGCCTGCGCCCGGCCCGCTGGCTGATGACGCGCGACCGCCATCTGGTCATCGGTTCGGAAACCGGCATCTACGACATCGACGCGTCCGAGATCGCCGCCAAGGGCAAGATCGGTCCCGGCGAAATGATCGCGGTCGACCTGTATTCGGGCGAGTTCCTCGACGCCGCGGCGATCGACGAGATCAACCGCGCGCGCGCGCCGTTCAAGCGCTGGCTGAAGCAGGGCAGCCGCTACCTGGTCTCCGACCTGATCGATCCGGCGCTCGCCACCGAGCCGTTCGACGCGCCCACGCTGCAGCGGCACCAGAAGCTGTTCCAGCTGACCCGCGAGGAGCGCGAGGACCAGTTGCGCGTGCTCGCCGAGACCGAGCAGGAAGCGATCGGGTCGATGGGCGACGACACGCCGCTCGCGGTGCTATCGCGACAGACGCGTTCGCTCTACGACTATTTCCGCCAGGCCTTCGCCCAGGTCACGAACCCGCCGATCGATCCGTTGCGCGAGCAATGCGTGATGAGCCTGTCGACGCCGATCGGGCGCGAGGGCAATGTCTTCGAGATGGCGCCCGAGAACGCGCGCCAGACCGTGCTGAACTCGCCGATCCTCTCGCAGCGCAAGCTGCGCCAGATGCTGGCGCACGAGGAATTCGCAAACGCGCACGAACGCTTCCCGCTGCACTACGAGCCGGCGCAGGGACTGGAGTCCGCGATCCGCGGCCTGTGCTCTGCGGTCGAGGACTCGGTGCGCGCCGGCACCGTCATCGTGATCCTCAGCGACATGCATCCCGAGGCCGAGCGGCTGACGATGCATGCCCTGCTCGCGACCGGCGCGGTGCACGACCATCTCGTGCATGTCGGCCTGCGCTGCGAATGCAACCTGATCATCGAGACCGGCACGGCGCGCGACCCGCATCATTTCGCCTGCCTGATCGGCTACGGCGCGACCGCGGTGTATCCGTACCTGGCCTACCAGACCCTGATCGAACTCGCGCGCGGCAAGGTCATCCAGCCCAAGCGCGGCGGCGAGATGATCGAGCTCGGCCGCAGCTACCGCCGCGGCATCAAGAAGGGCCTGCTCAAGATCATCTCGAAGATGGGCATCAGCACCATCGGTTCCTACCGCGGCGCGCGCCTGTTCGAGATCATCGGCCTGAAGCGCGAGGTCGTGGACCTGTGCTTCGCGCATACGCCGAGCCGCATCGGCGGCGCCGGCTTCGCCGAACTCGAGGCGGACGCGCGCCGCCTGCACGCGGCCGCGTTCTCCGAGCAGGTCGGCATCGACGCCGGCAGCCTGCTCAAGTACCGCCACGGCGGCGAGTACCACATGTTCAACCCGGACGTGGTGCAAAGCCTGCAGCGCGCCGTGCTGACCGGGGACTACGCCGACTACCGCGTCTATGCCGACCACGTGAACACGCGGCCCGCATCCACGCTGCGCGACCTGCTCGCGCTGAAGCTGCCGAACGAACCGCTGCCGCTCGATGCGGTGGAGCCGATCGAGGCCATGCTGCCGCGTTTCGATTCCGCCGGCATGTCCTTGGGGGCGCTGTCGCCGGAAGCGCACGAGGCGCTGGCGATCGCGATGAACCGGCTGGGCGGTCGCTCCAATTCCGGCGAGGGCGGCGAGGACCCCGAGCGCTACGGCACCGAGAAGATGTCGAAGATCAAGCAGGTCGCGTCGGGGCGCTTCGGCGTCACGCCGGAATACCTGATCAACGCCGAGGTGCTGCAGATCAAGATCGCCCAGGGCGCCAAGCCGGGCGAGGGCGGCCAGTTGCCCGGGCACAAGGTCAACGAGCTGATCGCGCGCTTGCGTTATGCGCGGCCCGGCATCGGACTGATCTCGCCGCCGCCGCACCACGACATCTATTCGATCGAGGACCTGGCCGAGCTCATCTTCGACCTCAAGGAAGTGAATCCCGAAGCCCTGGTGTCGGTGAAGCTGGTCGCGCATGCCGGCATCGGCACGGTCGCGGCCGGCGTGGCCAAGGCCTATGCCGACATGATCACGATCTCGGGGTACGACGGCGGCACCGGCGCCAGTCCGATCTCGTCGATCAAGCACGCCGGCGCGCCCTGGGAACTGGGCGTGTCGGAAGCGCGCCAGACGCTGCGCCGCAACGGCTTGCGCGGCAAGGTGCGTCTGCAGGTCGACGGTGGCTTGAAGACCGGTCTCGACGTGATCAAGGCCGCGATCCTCGGCGCCGACAGCTTCGGCTTCGGCACCGGGCCGATGATCGCGCTCGGCTGCAAGTACCTGCGCATCTGCCATCTGAACAATTGCGCGACCGGCGTCGCAACCCAGGACGAGCGCCTGCGCGAGGGATACTTCACCGGCCTGCCCGAGCGCGTGATGAACTATTTCCGCTTCGTCGCGATGGAAACGCGCGAGTGGCTGGCGCGTCTCGGCGTCGAGAAACTCGACGATCTGATCGGTCGCACCGACCTGCTCGAGATCCTGGAGGGCGACACCGACAAGCAGCGTGGCCTCGATCTGCAGCCGCTGCTCGCCGAGGACGCGCTGCTCGGCGACGCGAACTGCTGCGCCGCCGGCACGCGCAATCCGCCACGCGATCCCGCCCAGCTCGCGAGCCGCATGGCCGCGGACATGCGCTACGCCATCGAGGGCAAGCACGGCGGCGAGTTCTGGTACGAGATCCGCAATGCCGATCGCGCCATCGGCGCGCGCGTCTCCGGCCTGATCGCGCGCCGGCACGGCAACCACGGCATGCGCGACAAGCCGATCTATGCGCGCTTCAAGGGCCACAGCGGCCAGAGTTTCGGCGCCTGGAATGCCGGCGGCCTGAACCTGTACCTGGAGGGCGACGCCAACGACTACGTCGGCAAGGGCATGGCCGACGGCAAGATCGTCATCCGCCCGCCGGCCGATGCACGCTTCCTCGCGCGCGAGACGCCGATCATGGGCAACACCTGTCTGTATGGCGCGACCGGCGGCGAGTTGTATGCGGCCGGGCGGGCCGGCGAGCGCTTCGCGGTGCGCAATTCCGGCGCCATCGCCGTCGTCGAGGGCGCCGGCGACCATTGCTGCGAATACATGACCGGCGGCGTCGTCGTCGTGCTCGGTCGCGTCGGCATGAACTTCGGCGCCGGCTTCACCGGCGGCTTCGCCTACGTGCTCGACCTCGATCGCGATTTCGTCGACCGCTACAACCACGAACTCATCGACATCCTGCGCCTGTCGCCCGAAGGCATGGAGCACCATCTGCAGCACCTGCAGCGGCTGGTGCGCCGGCACGTGTTCGAAACCGAAAGCGCCTGGGGCCGCACGCTGCTGACCGAATACCGCGACTTCCTCGGCAAGTTCTGGCTGGTGAAGCCGAAGGCGGCCAGCCTCGAGTCGCTGATCGACACGCTCGGGAGGGCCGCATGAGCAAGACCGCCGCGAAATCCGCCAAGCCCGGCGTGTTCCAGTTCATCGACGTGCCGCGGCGCATGCCGCGCGAAGTGCCGGTCAACGTGCGCGTGCTCGGCTGGAACGAGATCTACGGCCAGTTCGACGCGCCCGCCGCGCTCGAACAGAGCGCGCGTTGCCTCGACTGCGGCAATCCGTATTGCTCGTGGAAGTGCCCGGTGCACAACGACATCCCGAACTGGCTGGCCCTGGTCAAGGAAGGTCGATTGTTCGAGGCCGCGGAGCTGACCCACGAGACCAATCCGCTGCCCGAAATCTGCGGTCGCGTCTGTCCTCAGGATCGCTTGTGCGAAGGCGCCTGCACGATCAACGTCGGCTTCGAGGCGGTGACCATCGGCGCGGTCGAGAAATACATCGTCGACGAAGCCTTCCGGCAAGGCTGGCGACCGGATCTGTCGCGCGTCGTCGCCACCGGCAAACGCGTCGCCATCATCGGTGCCGGTCCGGCCGGACTGAGTTGCGCGGATCGCCTCGCGCGCGCCGGCATCGAGGCGCATGTCTTCGATCGCTACGAAGAGATCGGCGGCCTGCTGACCTTCGGCATTCCGCCGTTCAAGCTGGAGAAGCAGGTCATCGCCACGCGCCGTGCGGTGCTGGAGGCGATGGGCGTGCATTTCCATCTCGGCGTCGAGATCGGCCGCGATCGCACGCTGGAACAATTGCTGTCCGGGTTCGACGCGGTCTTCGCCGGCACCGGCGCCTATCGCTACGTCGATGCGCAGCTGCCGGGCCAGGCCTTGCCGGGCGTCGTGCCGGCCTTGCCTTTCCTGGTCGCGAATGGCCGCCAGGTGCTCGGCACCGAGGCGCCGGAGCGTTGGCCGGTGGCGGGCTGGTCGCAGGCGGTGCCGTCGCCGGACGTGCGCGGGAAACGCGTGGTCGTGCTCGGCGGCGGCGATACCGGCATGGACTGCGTGCGCACCGCCATTCGCCTCGGCGCGGCCGAGGTGAGCTGCATCTACCGCCGCGACGAGGCCGCGATGCCGGGTTCGAAGCGCGAAGTGAAGAACGCCAAGGACGAGGGCGTGCGTTTCCTGTTCAACCGCCAGCCGCTCGCGATCGAAGGCGAGGGCGTCGCGACCGGCGTGCGGGTCGTCGAGACGCGTGCGGCGGCGAGCGGTTCGCGCAGCGTCGGACCGGAGGTCGTCGACGGCAGCGAAGCCGTGATCGCCGCCGACATCGTGATCCTCGCCTTCGGCTTCCGTCCCGATCCCGCCGACTGGCTGATCGACGAAGCCGGCGAGCACCTGTCGGACCGGCGTCTCGTGGTCGGGCAGTCCGGGCGACTGCCGTTCCAGACCGCGCAACCGAAACTGTTCGCGGGCGGCGACGTGGTGCGGGGTGCCGATCTCGTCGTGACCGCGGTCGCCGATGGGCGCGATGCGGCCGCGAGCATCGTGCGTTTCCTCGGCGTCGTGTCGCCTTCGCCCTGATCAGACCGTGCGCACGGCCAGCTTGAAGTCGATCGCGGCGAGGTGATCCTTCTCCTGGGCGAGGTCGGTTTCGGTCAGCGGGTGCGATTGCAGCCAGCGTTCGGGCAGGGACAGGCGCAGGCTGTCGTCGTCGCCTTCGATGGCGAGTTTGGGCACGCGTTCGTCGACGCGCGAACGATGCAGCAGCGCGGCCAGGCGCAGCAGGATCATCAGGCGCTGCGCCGCGGTCGCGGCGCGCGCCGGCACCGACTTCAGTTCCTTGAGCGGAATGCCGCGACGATGGCCGCGCACGACCACGGCCAGCACCTGCTGCTCCAGGCGGGTGAAGCCGGCCAGATCGGAGTGGGCGAGGATGTAGGCGGCATGCTGGTGGTGCTGGCTGTGCGCGATCGCCAGCCCGAGTTCGTGCACGCGCGCCGCGAAGTGCAGCCAGGTGCGATGCGTCTCGTCCAGCTTCCAGGCCGGAGCGACGGCGTCGAACATGGTCAGGGCGCTGCGTTCGACGCGTTCGGCGTGGGCCTCGTCGACGCTGTAGCGCTGGCACAGCGCTTCGATCGTCGCTTCGCGCGGGTCGCGGTGTTCGGCGCGGCCGACCATGTCCCAGAGCAGGCCTTCGCGCATCGCGGTTTCGCAGGCCTGCATGGTCTTGATGCCGAGCGTCTCGATCACGCTGTGCAGGATCACGGCGCCGCCGGCGATCACGGCGCGGCGTTCCTCGCTCAGCGCCGGAAGCTTGATCGCGTCGACATGCCCGGCCTTGATCAGCGCGTCGCGGATCTCGTCCATCACCGCGCGCGAGATGTAGCCGTCCTTCTCGCCGAGCTTGTGCGCGACCTCGCCGATCGCCTTGATCGTGCCGGACGAGCCCCAGCATTCCTTCCAGCCGCGCGCCTTGTAGTCGGCCGCGAACTGCTGCAGTTCCAGGGCGATGCCGGCGCGGGCGTCGTCGTAGCGCTTGCGGCTGATCTCGCCGCCCGGGAAATACTTCAGCGTCGACGCGACGCAGCCCATCTGCAGGCTTTCGCGCTCGAGGGCGTTGAAGCCTTCGCCGATGATGAATTCGGTGGAGCCGCCGCCGATGTCGACCACGAGGCGGCGCTTGCTGCTTTCCGGAATGCCGTGCGCGACGCCGAGGTAGATCAGGCGCGCTTCCTCGCGCCCGGAGACGATTTCGATCGGATGCCCCAGCGCCGTCTCGGCGGCGATCAGGAAGGCGCGCGGCGATTTCAGCTTGCGCACGGTGTTGGTGCCCACGGCCCAGACGCGGTCGTCGGGCAGGTGCGCGATGCGCTGGCCGAACTGGGCCAGGCAGGCCAGGGCCTGGCGGCGCTTGTCGTTCGTCAGCGAGCCGTCCTCGCCGAGCCCGGCCGCGAGCCGCACCGCCTCGCGCAGGCGGTCGATGACCTGCAGCTGGCCCTTTTCGTAGCGGGCGACGACGAGATGGAAGCTGTTCGATCCGAGATCGACCGCAGCCAGTTCCTCGCCTTCGGGGATCGGTGCGTGCATGGGCGTCATCCGCAGAGCCGGGCGAGCAGGGACTGCTGCGCCGAATGCGGCATGGCGTCGCCGGCTTCGACGCGCGCGTACCGGCCGTCGGCGTCGAGCGACCAGGCCTGCTGGTTGTCGGCGAGGTAGTTCTCGATCTCCTCGTCGTAGACGCGCCTGGCGATCTCGACGTCGAGGATCGGGAAGCAGGTTTCGACGCGGCGCAGCAGGTTGCGTTCGAGCCAGTCGGCGCTGGAGCAATAGATCTCCGGGTCCTGGTCGTTCTGGAACCAGTAGACGCGGCTGTGTTCGAGGAAGCGGCCGACCAGCGAACGCACGCGGATGTGCTCGGACACCCCGGGCACGCCCGGACGCAGCGCGCAGGTGCCGCGCACGGTCAGGTCGCTCTTCACGCCCGCCTGCGAGGCCTCGTAGAGCAGGCGGATCACGCCCGGTTCGTTGAGGTGGTTGATCTTGGCGCGGATCGCCGCCGGCTTGCCCTGCTTGGCGTGCGCGATCTCGCGTTCGATCTTCAGCATCAGCGTCTTGTGCAGCGTGAACGGCGACTGCAGCAGGCGCTTGAGCTTGATCACCGGGCCGAGCCCGGAGAGCTGCTGGAACAGCTTGTGCACGTCCTCGCCGATCTCGGCGTCGCAGGTCATCAGCGCCAGGTCGGTGTAGGCGCGCGCGGTGCTGGCGTGGTAGTTGCCGGTCGACAGGTGCACGTAGCGGCGCAATCCGTTCGATTCGCGGCGTACCACCAGCATCATCTTGGCGTGGGTCTTGTAGCCGACGACGCCGTACACGACCTGCACGCCGGCTTCCTGCAGCCGATCGGCGAGGCTGAGATTGGCTTCCTCGTCAAAGCGCGCGCGCAGTTCGATGACCACGGTCACGTCCTTGCCGGCGCGCGCCGCCTCGATCAGGTAGCCGACCAGCGGCGAGTCCTTGCCGGCGCGGTACAGCGTCTGCTTGATCGCGAGCACGCCGGGATCGGTCGCGGCCTGGCGCACGAACTCCAGCACGGTGGCGAACGAATCGAACGGATGGTGCAGCAGGATGTCGCCGCCGCGAATGGCGTCGAAGATCGTCGGCACGTTGTTGATGCGCGGGTCGATGCGCGGCGTGAACTTCGGGAACTTGAGGTCGGAGCGGTCGATCATGTCGTAGATCGCCATGACGCGATTGAGGTTCACCGGGCCCTGGCAGCGATAGACGTCGTCCTCGGCGACGGCGAAGTTGGCCATCAGGATCTTCAGCGTCGGACGCGGCAACGCATCCGCCACCTCGAGGCGGACAGCGTGCGCGAAGCCGCGTTCCTGCAGTTCCTCCTTCATCGCGTGGGCGAGGTTCTCGGCCTCGTCCTCGTCCAGGGACAGTTCGCTGTTGCGGGTCACGCGGAACTGGTAGGAGCCCTTGACCTGCATGCCCGGGAACAATTCGTCGACGAATTCCTGGAGCACGCCCGAGAGCAGCACGAAGTCCTGGGTGCCGTCCGAGAGCTCGCCGGGCAGGCGGATGACGCGCGGCAACGAGCGCGGCGCGCGCACCAGGGCCATGTTGCCTTCGCGCCCGAACGCGTCCTTGCCCTTGAGCAGCACCGCCAGGTTCAGGGACTTGTTGAGGATGCGCGGAAACGGATGGGCGGGATCGAGGCCGAGCGGCGACAGCACGGGCAGGATCTCGTTCTGGAAATAGCCCTGGAGCCAGCGCCGCTGCTTGGCGTTCCATTCGTCGCGCAGCAGCACGCGGATGCCCTGTTCGGCCAGCGCCGGACGCAGCGTCCTGTTCCACAGGCGGTACTGTTCTTCCAGCAGCTCCAGCGCGCGCGAACGCACGCGATTGAGCGTTTCCTGGAAGCTGAGTCCGTCTGGGCCGACGGTGACGCCGCCGAACTTCAGCGCGGCGACGCGGATCTCGAAGAACTCGTCGATGTTCGAGGAGCAGATGCACAGGAAGCGCACGCGCTCGAGCAGGGGTACCGTCGGGTCCTGGGCCTGGGCCAGCACGCGGAAGTTGAACTCGATCTGCGACAGTTCGCGATTGATGTACAGCGTCGGGTCGCGCAGGTCGCGGGTCTTGCTCATGGGAATCGCTCGGGAGGAATCGGGGCAAGCATAGCGAGCGCGGCGGGTGCCGGTCAGGCGGATTCGGGCGCGATGGCGTCGATCACGCGCTCGGCCGGGAAGTGCGCCGAGAAGGTGCTGCCGACGCCGACCTCGCTCTGGATCTCCAGTCGCGCCTGGTGCAGGCCGAGCACGTGCTTGACGATGGACAGGCCCAGGCCGGTCCCGCCCTTGTCGCGCGAGCGGCTAGTCGAGACGCGGTAGAAGCGCTCGGTGACGCGCGGCAGGTGTTCGGCCGGGATGCCGCAGCCGCTGTCCTGCACCGAGAAGCAGGCGCCGCCGTCCTCGTCGAACCAGCGTAGGACGATGGTTCCGCCCGGCGGGGTGTAGCGCACCGCGTTCGCCACCAGGTTGGCGAAGGCGCTGTGCAGGTCCTTGGCCGAGCCGCGCAGGTCGCGCGTCGACTGCGCCTCGACGCGGAACTCGTGTTGTTGCTGCGACAGGGCCTCGGCGTCGCGGCGCAGTCCGGCCAGCATGGCGCCCATGGCGATCGGCTCGTCATGGGTGTCGGCCTGGGCGTCGAGGCGCGACAGCGTCAGCAGGTCCTCGACGATCTGGGCCATGCGCGCCGATTGCTTGCGCATCTCGCGCACCATGCCGTCGAGTTCGGGGTCGTGTCCGGATTCGATCAGGTCGAGGTAGCCGTGCAGCACGGTCAGCGGCGTGCGCAGCTCGTGCGAAACGTTGGCGACGAAATCGCGGCGCACCTGTTCCAGCTTGAGCAGGGTCGAGACGTCGCGCACCACCAGCAGCCACTGTCCCTGGGCGTAGGGGATCAGGCGCATGCTCATGCGCACGTCGGGATTGGCCGGGGCCGGCACGTCGATCAGCGGATCGTTCGCGCGGGCCTGCGCCAGCCAGGCCAGGATCTGCGGATTGCGCACCCGGCGGTCGATGATCAGGCCGCGGTCGTGTTGCGCGTCGAGGCCGAGCAGGCGCGCCGCCGATTCGTTGAACCAGACGATCTGGCGCATGGCGCTGAGCACGACGACGCCGTCGGGCAGCACCGCCGCGGCCTCGCGGTAGGCGCGCAGCAGTCGCACCAGGCGGCGCTGGCGGTTGCGGCTGCCCTGGTGGCGGCGATAGATGAATTCGGCCACGTCGCTCCACACGCCCATGTCGGACGGCGGCGGCAGCCGCGAGCGCGACAGCAGCCAGCGCTGCACGCGCAGCAGGCTGTAGAGCGACCACAGCGAATAGCCGGCGAACATCGCGAGCAGCGCCGGCACGACCTGGCCGCTGGCCAGGCCGACGATCAGCGCGATCGCGAACAGCAGCAGCAGCCGTCCCAGCGAGACCTGCCAGGCGCGCGAGCGCAGCACGTTGAAGGTGGGCTTGGGCATGCGCCTAAGCTAGCGGTTCAGGCGATGGCCGAGAAGCGATAGCCGGCGCCGCGCACGGTCTGGACCAGGTTCTCCTTGCCGAAGGGCTCCAGCGTCTTGCGCAGACGGCGGATGTGCACGTCGACCGTGCGCTCCTCCACGTAGACGTTGCCGCCCCAGACGTGGTCGAGCAGCTGCCCGCGCGAATAGACGCGGTCCGGATGGGTCATGAAGAAGTAGAGCAGGCGGTATTCGGTCGGGCCGATCGCCACCGGCTTGTCGTCGGCGAAGACTCGGTGCGCCGGGCCGTCGATGCGGACGCCGCCGAGTTCGACGTTGCCGTCCTCGCCGTCGCCCTGCGAGCGACGCAGCACGGCCTTGATGCGCGCCACGAGTTCGCGCGCCGAGAACGGCTTGACCACGTAGTCGTCGACGCCGGCGTCGAGCCCGCTGACCTTGTCGTTCTCTTCGCCGCGCGCGGTCAGCATGATGACCGGCACGTTGCGGGTCAGATCGTCGCGACGCAGGCGGCGCGCGTAGTCGATGCCGCTGACGCCGGGCAGCATCCAGTCGAGCAGGATCAGGTCAGGCACCTTGGTCGCGATCGCTTCCTGGGCCGCGCGCACGTCGGCGGCGTGGACCGGCTTCATGCCGGCGCGCGACACGGCGAGGGCGATCATTTCGCGGATCGCGGCCTCGTCCTCGACGATCAGGATGTGTTTCAGCATGTCTTCCGCTCGTTCCTCGAACCCGCGGCATTACACGACAGAAATATGACGTTGCCGTGACGCGCATGACAAGCGCGTGACAGGCCGCGCTCAGCCTCGGCGTTGCTCCTGGTCTTCCTTGCGGATGCGCTGGCGCTCGAGCTCGGCCATGTAGGGCTTCAGCTCCTCGATGCGGGCTTCGACGCGGGCGCGCTGGTAGTAGTCGATGCCGGGCCGCTCGAGCAGGCGCGTGAGCTGTTCCATCGCGTCGTATGGGCGCCCGGTGTAGAGCGCGACTTCGGCATGGGCCTCGAGTGCGCGCGCGTCCTCGCCGGCGAGTTCGCAGGCGCGGGCGAAGATCGCCTGGGTGGTCGGGTCGGCGCCATGCTTGGCCAGCACCGGACGCAGGGCCGCCATCGCGCGCTGGCCGTGGGCCTTGTCGCCGGTGGCGTTCAGCGCCTCGGCATAGGCAAGCAGGACGGCCCGATGGTCGGGCGCGATCTCGGCCAGCGTTTCGAGCCGGGCCAGGGCGCCGGCGGCATCGCCGGCCAGGCGCTGGGCTTCCGCCCGCGGGATCAGGAAGGCGAGTTCGTTCGGGGCGTCGCGCAACAGGGTGTCGAATTCGCCCAGCGCCGCCCGGGCCTGTCCCGAGCGCAGCAGGGACAGCGCCAGGCCGTAGCGCAGCGACGCGGCGCGCCCGGGTTCGGCCTGGCGCAGCTGGCGACGATAGCTGTCGGCGAGCTTGGCGGGCTCGTTCGAGGTCAGCACGTGCGCGCGTTCGCGCATCAGCCGGAAGCG
Organism: uncultured Rhodanobacteraceae bacterium; assembly: GCA_937873105.1. GTDB lineage: Bacteria > Pseudomonadota > Gammaproteobacteria > Xanthomonadales > Ahniellaceae > JADKHK01. The sequence continues at coordinate 5,294 of CALMWD010000490.1, read as the reverse complement.
CGCCTCGTTCGCCGCCGGTTCGAGCACCTTGGTCGGGTCGCGGCGGATGGCTTCGACGCGGTTCTTGGCCTCGGTGATGCGCGACGCCGTCACCGGGTGAGTACGCAGGAACTCCGGTACCTCGATGCTGTTGTTCGAGCGCGTCGCCCGCCCCATGCGCGCGAAAAAGTCGGCCATGGCCTGGGGTTCGAATCCGGCCTTGGCCAGGGTGTGGATGCCGATGCGGTCGGCTTCGTATTCGTTGTGGCGGGTGAAGTTGATGGCCTGCTGCTGGAGCAGGCCCATGCCGCCGATCACGGCCGCTTCGGCGCCGTCTCCGGAGGCGTTGCGCGAGGCCAGGACCGCGCCGATCATGGCCAGCGCGATCGGCAGGGTCGCCTTCTGCATCGATTCGTAGGCGCGCACCAGATGGCGCTGGGTCACGTGCGCGACCTCGTGGGCGAGCACCGCGGCCACCTCGCTCTCGCTCTCCGCGGTGTGCATCAAGCCGGCATGGATGCCGACGTAGCCGCCCGGCGCAGCGAAGGCGTTGATTTCGTCCGAACGCACCACGAAGAACGTGAACGGCTGTTCCGGACGTTCGCTCAGTGCGACCAGGCGGTAACCCAGGGCCAGGATGTAGTCGTCGATCAGCGGGTCTTCCAGGACCAGGTCGACCCGGCGCAGTTCGTAGAGCATGCGCGCGCCGTAGCGCGCTTCCTCGTCCGGACTCAGCACCGAACCCGCCGACGAACCCATGTCGGGCAGTTCGACGTTCTGCGCGTGGGCGAACGGCAGGCACAGCGCGAACGCTATAATCGCGGGTAGTAGACGGGTTCGCACGGTTCGACTCATGGTGCCACGGACCCCGTTAGCCTACCCCGAGTTCCGTTAAGCCCGTGCAGATGCGCTTCTCGCTGTTCATCCAGGATTCCCCGGCGTCGGGCGCAGCCGTGGCCAGCGCGCTCGGCTTCGCGACCGCGGCCCTGGCGGGCGGGCACGTGCTGCGCCAGATCTTCTTCCATGGCGACGGCGTGCGTTGCGCCCGCCCCGGCGCGGACCACGACCACGACTTGCGCGCCTTGCTGGCGCTGGCGCGCCAGCACGCGGTGCCCTTGCTCGCCTGTTCGACCTGGCTGGAGCGGCTCGACGTGGTCGCCGAGGGCCCGGTCGTGGCCGGCAGCCTCGGCCAGTGGTGCGACGCGCTGGACGACAGCGACCGCGTCGTGAGCTTCCGGGCATGAAACGCGTCGCCGTGGTGTTCTCGCGCGGGCCCTGGCGCGGCGTCGAGGCGCAGTCCGGCATCGATGCGGCGCTGGCCTTGCTCGCCTTCGAGCATGACCTCCAGGTGGGCTTCGTCGGTGCCGGCGTCGAGTTGCTCGCGGCCGGCATCGTCGACGACGAACGCGCGCAGCGCCAGCGCATGATCGCCGCGCTGGCACATCACGGTGCGAGCCGCATGCTGGCGCGTTCCGATTGCCTGGCGCGGCGCGGCCTGGAGGCGGCGGATGCGTCGGTCGAACGGGTCGACGCCGCGGCGTTTGCGGACTGGCTCGCGGAGGCGGACCATGTCCTCTCGTTCTGAGACCCTGCACTGCGTGGTGCGCGCCCCCCCCGCGACGGCGAAGCCCTGGCGCTGGCCCTGGACCTGCTGCGTCCCGGGGACGCCTTGCTGCTGATGCAGGACGGCGTGTTCGCGGCCTTCGACGCCGCCGTCGCGGTGCCGGCCGGCGTCGAGGCCTGCGTGCTGATGGGCGACGTCTTGCGGCGCGGACTCGACCCCGCGCGCATCCGCGGCTTCAGCCCGGTCGACGAGGCCGACTTCGTCGCGCTGGCGGCGCGCACCGCCCGCCAGGTGTGCTGGGCATGAGTCGCCAGGGCATCGACTTCGACGGGCGTCACGTCGAACTGGACGAACGCGGCTATCTGCGCCGTTACGGCGACTGGAACCCGGCCCTGGCCGAGCGCTTCGCGGCCCAGGACGGCATCGCCCTGACGCCCGAACACTGGGAGGTCATGAACTTGTTGCGCCGTCACTACGAAGCGTTCCGCATCGCGCCGCCGATGCGCCTGCTGGTCAAGGAAGTCGGCCGCGAGTTCGGCCCCGACAAGGCCAGCAGCCGCTACCTGTATCGATTGTTTCCAGAGGGCCCGGCGAAGCAGGCTTGCCGTTATGCCGGCCTGCCCAAACCTGTGAGCTGCATATGAGCAAGATCCAGATGTACTCCACCGCGATCTGTCCGTATTGCGTGGCCGCGAAGAACTTCCTGGTCGGGCGCGGGTTGTCCTACGAGGAAATCCGCGTCGATCGCGACCGCGGCGAGTTCGACGCCATGCTTCGCCGCAGCAACGGCCGCCGCACCGTGCCCCAGATCTTCATCAACGATCGGCATGTCGGCGGGTACGATGACCTGATCCAACTGCACCGCAACGGAGAACTGGATTCATGGCTCACGACCACCCCGTAAGCGACGCCGGCAGCGACCGCGTCAAGGCCTTCACCGATTTCCGCAAGCGCATGAACGAGCGCATCCTCGCGGAAGACAACCAGGTGGTGCGCCGCTTCTTCGCGCTCGACACCCAGACCTACAAGCCCGGCGCGCTCGACGTGAAGACCAAGGAACTGCTCGGCCTGGTCGCGTCGATGGTGCTGCGCTGCGACGACTGCATCAGTTACCACGTCGCCCAGTGCAAGGAAGCGGGCGTGAACCGCGACGAATTCTTCGAGGCGTTCAGCGTCGGTTTGGTCGTCGGCGGTTCCATCGTCATCCCGCACCTGCGCCGCGCCGTGGATTTCCTCGATCAGCTCGAAGCCCAGGCGACGCCGGCGGATTCTGGCGTTTGAGGCGTCCGGCCACGATAATGGCGGGCTGACGCGGCCCGCCTGGCCGTCCCTTCCGGAAGAACTCCCATGACACACACGATTGCGGTGATCCGCGGCGACGGCATCGGCCCCGAGATCATGGACGCGACCCTGCGCGTGCTGGACGCGCTGCAGTGCGGCCTCAAGTACGAATTCGTCGAGGCCGGCCTCGAAGCGCTGGAAAAGCACGGCACCCTGCTGCCAGAGCACACGCTCGAAGCCATCGCTAGGCACCGCGTCGCGTTGAAGAGCCCGCTGACCACGCCGGTCGGCGAGGGCTTCAGCTCGATCAACGTCGAGCTGCGCAAGCGCTTCGACCTGTACGCCAACGTGCGCCCGGCGATCAGCTTCCCGGGCACCAAGTCGCGCTACGAGACCCTCGCCCTGATCACGGTGCGCGAGAACACCGAGGGCGCCTACATCGGCGACGGCCAGGCGCTGTCCGCCGACGGCCAGGTGGCGACGCTGACGCAGAAGATCACCCGTCGCGGCTCCGAGCGCATCGTGCGCTACGCCTTCGACCTGGCCCGCAAGGTCGGTCGCAAGAAGGTCACCGTGGTGCACAAGGCGAACATCCTGAAGTCGACCTCGGGCCTGTTCCTCCGGGTCGCGCGCGAGGTCGCCGCGGAGTACCCCGACATCCAGATGACCGAAATGATCGTCGACAACTGCTGCATGCAGCTGGTCATGAATCCGCACCAGTTCGACGTGATCGTCACCACCAACCTGTTCGGCGACATCATCTCCGACCTCTGCGCCGGCCTGGTCGGCGGTCTCGGTCTCGCCCCGGGCGCGAACATCGGCACCGACGCGGCGATCTTCGAGGCCGTGCACGGCTCGGCGCCCGACATCGCCGGCCAGGGCATCGCCAATCCGGTCGCGCTGCTGCTCGGCGCGGCGCAGATGCTCGACCACTTCGCGATGGTCGACAAGGCGAACACGCTGCGCGCCGTGATCCGCCAGACCATGGCGGCGAAGGATCGCGTCACCCGCGACCTCGGCGGCGACGGCACCACCGCCTCCTTCGCCGACGCCATCATCTCGCGCCTCTGACCGGCCTAGAGGCCTTCGGTCAGCGGCTCGCCGCGGCCGAAGGCCGCAAGCTCGGATGCCGACTCCGCGATCTTCGGATGACCGGCATCGAGCTTGGTGCGGCGCAGGCGCAAGGCTTCCTCGTAGAGCGATTGGACCTCGCGCCGGTCCCCGCCGTTCGCGCGAAGCGCGCGCGCCAGCTCCATGTTGATGAAGGCGACGCGTGGCCCGGGCTCGATCGGCTGCGCCAGGAAACTGTCGCGTGCCCAGCGCAATTCCACTTCGGCTGCATCCAGATTTCCGCTGCGGCGCAAGCATCTTCCCATCAGCGCGCGCGTCCAGCGCAGCTGTCCGGGCTGTTCCGGGTACAACTCGGTGGTCAGCGCCTGCGAGCGCCGGAACTGGGCGCAACTCTCGGCCAGCCGGCCGGCGCGATCGAGCACGACTCCGTAGGAGTTGAGCGCCGCGGTCAGGGCATCGCGATCGCCCTGGGCTTCGCGGTCGGCCACCACCGCCGCCATGTCCGCTACGGCGCGTTCGTGCTGGCCCAGTTCGGCCCGGGCCGAGGCGGCCGCGTCGCGCGCGGTCAGGGTGCGGTCGCCCGCGGCGCCGAACTTCAGCGCCCAGATTCGCGCCGCCTCGTCGAAATGGGGCAGGGCGGCGGCGAACTCGTCGCGGAAATAGAACAGGCTTCCGTAGTTGAAAACGGCGACCGCCAGGTCGTCGTGGTCGGGGCCGAGCGTCCTCCGCTTGGCCTCGATCACGTCGCGAAACAGCGCCGATGCCTCCTCGAACCGATTCATGCGCCGCAGCAGGCTGGCGAGTTCGCCCTGGGTGCCGAGGCTCAACGGATGGTCGGGACCGAAGATCCGCACGTGTTCCGCCAGCACCGCGCGAAACGTCGGCAGCGCCTCGTCGAATCGGTCGGCGGCGCCGAGCGTGCGCGCGATCTCGTGGCGCGTGCTGGTCAACGTGGTCGAGTTGGCGCCGGCGTCCTGATAGCGTGCCAGGGCCAGGCGCAGCAGGGCCAGGGCGGTGTCGAACTCGCGCTGTTCGAGCCGCGCGTCCGCCAACTGGACCATCGCTGCGGCGTGCAGTTGTGCGCGCTCCGCATCCTCGAACCGGGCCAGACGGGCAACCAGCGGTTCGACCGCTGCGACGACGCGTTCGATGCGGCGCTGCTCGAAGTCGATCAGCGCGCGCAGCAGCAGCGTTTCGACGCGGTGCGGGTCGTCCTGCGGCAGGTCCTGCTGCATCCCGTCGAGCGCGCCGGCGACCCGCTCTGCCCCGCCATAGTCGCTCTCGCTGACCATGACGCGCCCCTCGGCCAGCAAGGCGCGGCGGCGGGTGTGCCCGGTCAGCACCGGTTGAGCGGCGACCTCTTCGAACAATGCCCGCGCCCGCTTCAGTTCGCCGAGGC
>CALMWD010000489.1 GCA_937873105.1 uncultured Rhodanobacteraceae bacterium | reverse complement strand
GCGCCTGCGTATCTGTGTTCTGCTTGCTCCGCTCTTGCTTGCGACGGTTGGTCCGGCGCAGGCGCAGTCCTTGCGCCTGTCGATCGGCGACGTCGATCCGCAGCAACTGAGCCGCGGTGCCGACGATGCAGCGGCCGACGCGGCGGCCTCGCATTTGCTGGTGCAGTTCGAGGCAGGCGGTGCCGGTGCCGTTCGTGCGGCGTTGCTGGCGTTGGGCGCGCGTGTCGAGGCCTATGTGCCGGACCGGGCCTTCCGCGTTCGCCGCGACGGCGTGTCTCTGTTCGCGTTGCGGGCGATCGCGGGCGTTCGCTGGGTCGGGCGCTGGCGCAAAGAATGGAAGATGCATGCGGCCACCCGCGCCGCACCGGGAACGGACGAATTCGTCCTGTACGGCCATGTCGACGGCGATGCGGACGCACTCGTCGCCGAGGTCCGCAAGCGCCTGCCGCAGGCGCGGGTGCTGCAGCAATCGAGCGGTGCGCGCCTGGCTCGGGTGGTGATCCGCCTGGCTCAGCCGTCGCTGCTGGATCGGCTGGTGGCGTCCGATGCCGTCACCTGGATTGCACCGCATGTCCGTCCGGAGACACACAACACCGAGGCCTCGGGAGCGATCCAGGGCGGCGCCGTCGGGGTCCATCCGCTGTGGGCGCGCGGACTGACCGGTCACGGCCAGATCGTCGCACTGGCCGACAGCGGGCTCGACGCGAACGAGGCCTGGTTCACCCGCTACGACCCGGGCAGCGGCGTCCTGCTCTTCGTGACGCCGGCGCAGCCGACGGTGCCGCCGGCCGTGGGCTCGACCGTCGCCAACGCCAAGGTCGTCGCGAATTGGGTACAGCCGGGGGCCGAGCCTTACGAAACGCTGGATCCCTGCGGCAGCGTCGCCGCCGTGCAGCACGGCACGCACGTGGCGGGCACCATCGCCGGCGACAGCGGCACCACGGCGACGCCCGCGAACGCGAACGCCGACGCCGGCGACGGCATGGCCCCGAACGCGCAGATCCTGTTCCAGGACATCGGCGCCGATTGCCTCGTGGTCGACGACTATGCCGCCACCCTGCGCCAGGCGCATGCCGGCGGTGCCCGCATCCACAACAACAGCTGGGGCGCCGCCACCGGCAACGCCTACACCGGCTACGACTTCGATGCCGACGACACCTCGTGGGCACTCGAAGACCTGCTCATCGTCGCCTCGGCCGGCAACCGCGACGAGGCGATCGCCGCCATCGGTTCGCCCGGCAACGCCAAGAACGTGCTGACGGTGGGCGCGCTGTTGCATGGCGCGAACACGTGCCCGGCCACGCTCTACACGACCCAGGGACAATGGGGGTCGAGCATCGGTCCCGGCAGCGGCTGGCGCGACAAGCCGGAAATCAGCGCGCCGGGCACGTCGACGATGTCCGCGGCCGGCGACGACTTCAGCCTGGGCGGCGAAGAACCGGCCGTCGCGAAGGCCCTGAGCGGCACCTCGATGGCGGCGCCGACCGTCGCCGGCGGCGCCGCGCTGATGCGCCAGTACTTCGTCGAAGGCTGGTATCCGCGCGGCAGCGCCCGCAGCGGCGATCGCCTGAATCCGCTGGCGGCCACGCTGAAGGCGGCGGTCGTCAACAGCACCGGCGAACTGATCAACAGCTTCATCGGCGAGGCCCGGTTGCCGAGCTACATCACCGGCTGGGGCCGCATGTACCTCGATCGGGATCTGTATTTTCCCGGCGACGGCCGCCGCCAGCGCGTGTTCGAGCGCAGCCACGGCAGCGGCCTCGACACCGGCGAAGTGCACGAATACGCGATCGCGCAGGTGGCTGCCGGCCAGTCGCTGCGGGCGACGCTGGCCTGGTTCGATGCCGCGTCGATTCCCGGCGTCGAATATCCCCTGGTCAACGACCTCGATCTGGAGCTGATCGGCCCGAACGGCGAGGTCTATCGCGGCAATGCGTTCGGCGACGACGTTTCCTGCCAGACCCAGGCCTGTTACGACCCCTGCGCGGCGCCGCTGCCGCAGCGGCCGTTCAATCGCACGGTCTCGCTCGCGGATTTCGGCACGCGCGACGCGCGCAACACCGTCGAAGCCGTGCGCATCCTGGCCCCGGTCTCCGGCCGCTACGTCCTGCGGGTGATCGGCTTCGACGTGCCGGGCAACGATCGCATCGGCAGCGATCGCCAGGGTTACGGTCTGGTCGTCGCGGGCGACTTCGGCGCACCCTCGCCGACGCCGGTTCCGGCGCCGCAGAACCTCTCGGTCGCGCAGAACGACCTGTCCGGCATCCGCATCGCCTTCGACGGTGTGGCGGATGCCGATTCGTATCAGCTGTATCGCGCGAACGGCGCCTGCGCCGCGGCCGATCTGGCCGATTTCCACCTGGCCGGCGTGGCCGCCACGGCGGCGATCGAGGATCCGAATACCGTCGGCGGCGATCGCTACGCCTATCGCGTGCGCGCGGTGGACGCCGACGCCGAGGGCGAAGCGAGCGACTGCATCGAGGTCGTGTCGCAGGATAGCTGCGACTTGCCGCCGCTGTTCGACCGCCGGGCGCCGCAGGCCTCGGCGGCGTTCGCGCAATGTCGCGTCCGGCTCGACTGGAACCCGGCGCCGCCGCGTTGCGCCCATGCCGCCGGCGTGGACTATCTGGTGCAACGCGCCGATTCCCCGGACTTCGCGAATCCGCAGAGTTTCGCGGCGACGGCGCCGCCCTTCGACGATCTTGCCGTGATGGCGCTGACGCCCTACTACTACCGCATCATCGCGGTCGACGCCCTCGGCAACGCCAGCGCGCCGGGGGCGGTGCGCAACGTGACGACGACCGGCGCGGGCGGGCCGGCCGGACTCGGTTTCCTCGACGACATCGACACCCGCACCCACGCGATCGCCGAGGCGCCCTGGCGGATCGCGGCGGGCATGGCCAGCCAGGGCCAGTACGCGTATCGCAGCGGCGCCGTCGACACGGCCTACCTGAAGAACACCTGCGCCAGCCTCGAACTGCCGGCGCTCACGATTCCCGATGCGGCGACGCTCGAATACGACGCCCGCTTCCATCTCGAAAGCGGTTGGGACGGCGTGGTGGTCGAGCTGTCCGCCGACGACGGCGCGACCTGGCAGGATCTGCCGCCCTCGGGCGGATATCCGGGATCGTTCGCGGACACGCAATCGCCGCCGATCAATGCCTGCGGCTATCCGAGCAGCCAGGGCGCATTCAACGGCAGCAACGGCGGATTCCAGGCCTACGCCAGCGATCTGTCCGCGTTTGCCGGACAGCGCGTGCGCATCCGCTGGCGTCTCTCGACCGATCCCGCGGTCGAGTTCGACGGATTCAACCTCGATCGCATCCGCATCCTCGCGCCGGGCGACGAAACTCCGGCCGATCTGATCCTGCGCGCCAGCTTCGACAACAACGACGCCGCGGCCGTCGGCGCCCAATGCGTCAGCGTACCCTGAGCGGAAACAATCGCT
>CALMWD010000488.1 GCA_937873105.1 uncultured Rhodanobacteraceae bacterium | reverse complement strand
CGCGGCTGCGGGCTTCTTGCTGGTGGCGCGCATTCGCCGCGCTGCGCCCTGGGTCGTGCTCTGGTGCGTGGCCGCCAGCCTGGTGGCGACGGCGGCCGGATGGCGTTGACGGCGGGTGCGAGGACTGGTTGACCCGGCGTCTTTGCATCTGATGCGACTACTCCAGCGGGGTGAGCGGCAGGCGTTCGCCGGCGAGTGTGCCGCGACGCCAGGCGCCGTCCTCGCGGAACAGCAATTCACCCCTCACGCCCTTCTTGATCGAGCTGTCGATCGAGATCACCCGGCCTTGATGCCAAGGAGCGACCGCCGGCAACGAGGTGTGGCCCACGACGATCTGCCTGACGCCGAAGCGTTGCATGATGGCGTCGAGCTCCGTTTCGACCAGCCCAGCGCCGTGGAAATAGCCGCGATACCAGATCGGGCTGGCGTCGTCGTGCAGATCGGCGAGCGCGGCGTCGCTGTTCGGGTCGATGCCGATCGACGCACGATACCGGGCGTTCAATTCGGCGAGGTCGATGCCGGCCGTCGCGAAATCCGGCGCGATGCCGCCATGCACGAACAGCGCGTCGTCGATCCGGAGCAGGGTGCGCTTGCCACGCAGCCACCGGCCGATCACGCTGTCGTTGCCGTACAGGTCGGGATAGTCGCGACCGAGCAGCCTTGCCGCGCGCGGATACTTGCCGTTGAGGTAGCGCAGGTCGCCGCGCAGCACCATGTATTCGTGGTTGCCCAGCAGGAAATGAACGCGCCCGCCGGCTTCGCGCGCCTGCTGTTCGAGCGAATACAGCAGCCAGAAGATTTCGGTCACGCGGTGCCCGCGATCGAAGACATCGCCGGTGACGACAAGTTGGCCGTCGCCGAACCTCCAGTTCGAATCGGCATCGACCACGCCGTTCGCCGCCAGCAACTGCATCAGCAGTTCATATTGTCCGTGCGGATCGGAGAATGCAGCCAGCTTGCGTACGCCGAGCACGGTGTCGTCACCATCGACAGCGGCGCCGGCATGAATCTGCAAGGGATGCGGGTAGGCGCACTCCGGCGCCAGCGTCACGGGCCAGGCTGCGACCTTGATCCGTCGCACCACCGGTTTGCCGGCGCAGATCCAGTGCGCCTCGATGCCGCCCTCGACATAACGTACATGGGGGCCATCGTCGAAGGTGTCGACGAGCGCGAATTCGGCGTCGGCCAGCCGGACCGCCTCGATGCCGTGCGGTCCATGGCGTACCGCGACGTCGTCCTTGAACGCATACGCGCCGGCCGCACCCGCGAGCGCCAACGCCCACAAGGTGCGACGCGTGATCCGGGACCGTTTCGACGTCATCTCCGAGCTCCCGCATCGCCGTCATGAAGGCGGCGATGCTGGCGAACTCCGCGGTGGATTGTCCAGTGCAAGCGGACTATTTCGACAACGCTTCGATCTGCACGCGCGCGTGCTCGTTCTTCGGATCGAGCTTGAGCGATCTCCGGTAACTCTCGATCGCTTCGGTCGTCCTGCCGGCGGCGGCCTGGGCTTCGCCGAGGCTGTCCCAGGCGTTGGCGGAGTTCGGATGATCGCGCACGACGCGCTCGAACACCCGGATCGCGTCGTCGGTCTTGCCGAAGCCGAGCAGGGCGTAGCCGAAGGTGTTGAGGTCGCCCTCGAGCGCGGCCTCGACCGACGCGCGGTAATCGGCCGCCGCCGCGAAGGCGGCTTCGACACCGCCTTGCTCGTAGGCCCGCTTCATCAGGCCGGCTGCGGAAGTCGCAGGCTGGCCGGCGCGTTGCGCGTCCGCGAGTTCGAGCTTGTGTTTCTCCCAAGTGTTGCCGTCGATCGTTTCGGCGCGTTCGAATTCGAGTTTCCAGTCGTCCCAGTCGGTACTGGTGCGCACCGGATGTTCGGCACGCTCGATGCGGCCGCTGTCGCGACCCACCCAGACGGTGCCGACCTGGTCGCCGAAGAAGGGGCCGGCGAGTTCGTACTTGCGACTGGGGACGCCATCGATGATCTCTTCGCCGACCAGCTTCAGCGTCGCACGCTCGACCAGGACCGGACTGCCGTCGGCATGGGCGCGGTTCGGATCGGCGAACCAGAGTTCCAGCGGCTGCTCGGGCGTGCGCCAGTGCGGCAGCATGAAACCCAGGCCGGCGAGGTCGAAACCCCAGAAGTTGAAGGGTGCCGCGGTCGTTGCCTGGAGTTCGAAACTCGGCCCGTCGGCCAGTTGTGCCCTGAGCCCCGGGCCGGTCTTGCCGGGCACGGCGACCAGGGCCAGGCGCGGCTCGCGCCGACCGGCGGCGGTGTTCCATTGCTGCAGGATCGTGGGCATCGCCAGCGCGGGGTCGATGTCGGCCATGATCTCGACGAAGTCGGCATGGCCTTCGACCCACTTGATCACGTTGATGCGGGTCGGCGACTGCACGTAGATCTCGACATGCCAGGGCTTGCTGCCGTCGCGGTTCGACTTGGTGTAGTGCAGCAAGGTGCCCGGCGGCGGCGCCTTGGCGGCGTCGTAGCGGAAGGCGGCGCTCTGCGCGAGCGCGAGCGGGCTGGCCAGGAGGGGGAGCAGGGCGAAGGCGAGCTTGTTCATGTCAGTGTCCGAGCAGGGCGTCGAGCTGGTCGGCGCCGTGGGTGTTGGCGGGATTGAGGCGAAGGGATCGGGCATAGCAGTAGACGGCGCGGGCGCGGTGCCCGGCGAGCGCATGGGCTTCGCCGAGGCTGTCCCAGGCGTTCGCGGACTCGGGGTAGAGCTCGGTGACCAGGCCGAACACCACGATCGCATCGGCCAGCCGCTTCTCGCCGAGCAGGGTGTAGCCGTAGTCGTTGAGTTCGACCTCGAACAGGTTGCGCCAGGGATTGCGCCAGGCCGCGGTCGCCGTCGCGACGTCGCGAAGCGCGCCGCCGATGTCGCCGGCGTCGAGCTTGGGACGGAGCAATGCGACCGCGCTCGGCGGCGGTGTGTAGCGCGCGATGGCGGCCATGGCCGGATCGCGGCCGTGCACGAGGTCGTCGTAGGTCAGCGGCGCCGCCACGTGCGGCGGAATCCAAGGGCGCCGGTCGGCCGGATGGTGCTGGTAGAAATACTGCGAATAGATCGTCGTCAGTCCGCTGCCGGGCAGGCGGATCTGGCCCACTTCGCCGTAATGGTTGGGGCTGGACCCGGTGGGTTCGCCGACGAAGATCGCCTGGGTGTGTTTCTCCAGGGCATTCGCGAACATCTGCGCGGCCGAGAACGTGCGTCGGCCGGTGATCACGAACAGCCGGCCCGGCTGGTTCACCGCGTCGTGGCGGATCAGGCCGTGGATCATCGGCCAGATCAGGTCGCCGTTGCCGCCGCGGTTGAAGCGCAAGTCCAGCACCAGTTTCGCGCGCTCGTCGTTCGCTACCTGCGCGAGGAGCGTTGCCGCGAAGTCCGCAAAAGACTGCGTGCCGGCGTCGCGCAGCAGGTTGATCTGCGCATAGACCAGCCCGTCGGTATCGCGTTCGAACCAATAGGGCTTCGCCGTATCGCGCAGCCAGCGCGGTTGGGTGGCCTGGTCCCCGGCGCCGACCCAACGCTCGCGCGGCCCCGGCAGGGTGACCAGCCGCGTCGCCCAGCCGGCATCGGGGGCTTCCGTCATGGGGGCGAGCACGAGCGGTTCGTCGTGTCCGGCGAATCGCAGTTCGATGCGATCCGGGTTCGCGGCCGCCCCGACCGCATGCAATACCTCCGGGATCGCCGCATACCAGGCGAGGTACTCGGCGCGTCCCATCGCATTGTCCTGCGGCACCACATCGATGATGCGTCGGCGCAACTCGTCGATCGGCAGCGCGCCGACGCCGACCAAGGTTGCACCGAGCAGGTCGGCGCGATCACGATCGACCGCGATCACGCGCAGGCCGTCCTCGAAGGCATGGAACTGGATCGGCAGCTGGCGCACGCCGGGAATCGCCGGCCCTCCCGGGAACGGCAGCAGGAACAAGGCCGTGTGGCCGTCGCGGGCGAGCGCGACGATGCGCGCCAGGCCGACCAGCGCTTCGGCCTCGTCGAGCTGCGGCAGCCGCTCGCGCAATCCGGCGACTTCCCGTTCGAAATCCGCTTTCGGCGTCGTGTGGAACAGGTTGGCGTGGCGCTTGGGCAACTCGCTGGCGAGCATGTCGAGATCGGCCCGGAAGCGCGCCACCCGATCGGGCGGCATGGTCGCACCGACGCCGCCGGCCGCGACCAGCAGCATCCAAAACAGGCGTGCAGGCCACTTCATCGTTTGAATCTCCGTGGTTGGGGCGGGATGTTGTTGGCAGTCGGCAGCCAGGCCAGCAGCGCGTCCAGGCAACGCTGCCAGGTCGCGCCGAGCCGCGACGCAGCAAGTTCGACGTCGCCGGATGCGATCGCGTCGACGATGGCCTGGTGCTGGACGATGGCGTCGCCCACCGGAAAGCCGTGAGCGAGCGTCGCGAACTCGTAGCGCGCCGCATGCCGGTACAGGTCGGCCAGCATCCGCTTCAGGGGCCGATTGGCGCAGCCGCCCAACAGTCGTTGCGACCACTGCATCGACAGGCGTTGCAGTTCCGACGTGTCGGTGCTGGTCGCCATGCGTTCCAGCAGGTCGCGCAGGGCGGGCGCGTCGGCGCGGGCCGCGGCGAAGCCCAGGCGCAGGGCCATCGGTTCGAGCACCGCGAGCAGCGGATAGAGATCCTCCGCCTCTTCGCGGCAGAGCGGGCGCACGCTGAAGCCGCGGCCGAGGCTGGCGTCGAGCATGCCGCGCTGCTCCATGACCAGCAGGGCTTCGCGCAACGGGGTCCGGCTGATCCCGAGTTCTTCGGCGAGCGCGGATTCGTTGATGCGGCCCGGCGGCAGTCGGCCGTCCGTCCAGCGGGCGGTGACTTCGGCGAGCACATTGATGCGGAGGTGGGTGCGATCGGTCAGCATGAAAACTGTATACAGAATGCAGTTTCAGACGACCAGCCCAACCGATGGCACGGGTCCCGGACAGGGCGCCGACGTCACCCGCTATCCCCTTGTTCGGGAATGGAATTGTTCGCCCGCTGCGGGTATTCGCATGATGTATCCTCCGCGGTCCGTCAGCCGAATGCGATGTCCCATGAGCCAGACCCTTACCGCGCCGCCCCCGAATGTCCTGCGCATCCAGCGCGAGCTGCGCCGTGCCCGCGACTACCTCGACATCGGCAATGCCGCCGCGGCGAGGGCCGTGACCGAGTCCCTGACGAAGCAGTTCCCGCGCCTGGGCATCGGCTGGTTCTACCGTTCGCTGGCGGAATCGGCGGCGGCGCGCTACGACGCGGCCATCGCCAGCGCGGATCGTGCGGCCCAGCTGGAGCCGAAACGTGCCGAGATTCAGGCCCATCTGGCCCGCTGCCACATGCTGCGCAGCGACGCCCATCTCGCGCTGCAGGCGGCGCGCCGTGGCGCCCAGTTGCCGATGGACGAGGCGCCCTTGCTCGATCGAATCGCTTCCGTGCTGACCCAGTTCGGCGACGCCGAGGCGGCCTTGCCCTTGTTCGAGCGCGCCAACGCGATGGCGTCGTCGAATCCGATCTACCTGTTCAACCAGGGCACCGCCTTCCGCGCGCTCGGTCGCCGCGACGACGCCCTGGCCTGTTTCGAGCGCGCACTCTTGGCCGCGCCGGGTTACGCGATGGCGCATTGGGCCATCGCCGACCTCGAACGCTGGCCCGCGGATGCGAACCACGTCGACCGCATCGAAGCCGCGCGGCCCCTGCTGGCGGTGGATTCGGAGCCATTGGCCCTGCTCGACTTCGCGCTGGCGAAGGAGCTGAACGACGCCGGTCGCCACGGCGATGCGGCCGCCGCGCTGGAACGCGCCAACGCCGTCATGCGCAAGCTCATCGGCTTCGACAGCCAGTGGGAAGCCGAACTCTTCGCCACACTTGAAAAGCAGGCCGAGGCGATGTTCGCGGGCATCGCCCCCGACGTCGCCGAGCGCGGGCCGGACGACTCCCCGGTGCCGATCTTCCTGATCGGCATGCCGCGTTCCGGCACCACCCTGGTCGAACGCCTGCTCGGCAATCATCCGGAAGTACGCCTGGGCGGCGAACTCCAGGACTTCAATGTCTGCGTCAAGCGCAAACTCGGCATCGAGACCGGTTCGTTCATGAATCAGGATATCGCCGCGCGTCTCGGCGAGGTCGACTGGGCGCGTGTCGGGGCGGCCTACCGCGAACGCCTGCGCGAGCGCTTCGGGCCCGGCGGCTTCGTCACCGACAAGATGGCGGGCAACAGCTTCTACGTGCATGCCATTGCCGCGGCGCTGCCGGAGGCGCGCATCGTGCACGTGGTGCGCGATCCGCTCGACACCTGCTTCGCGGTCTGGAGCGACGTCTTCGGCGCGATCTACCCGTATGCCTATGACCAGGACGCGATCGCCGCGCACTACGTGCGTTATGCCAACTGGTTGCGGCGTTGCGAATCGGCCCTGCCCAAGCGCGTGTTCCCGCTGCGCTACGAGCAGCTCGTGAGCGTGCCGAGCCTGGTGACCAAGGCGCTGTATCGCTTCTGCGGCCTCGATTGGGTCGAGGGCGCGGAAGATCCCACCGCCAACGACAAGCCGGTCGCGACCGCCAGCGCGGTGCTGGTGCGCGAGCGCATCCACGCGCGCGGCGTTGGCGCCTGGCAGCCCTACGCCCAGCAGGTCGCGCCGATGCGCGAGAAGCTGATCGAGGCCGGGTTGATGTCGCGCGACTGAGGTCGCGCGCCGCGGTCAGAAGCTGATGAACAGGCCGCCGTTGACCGGCAGGTTGACGCCGGTGATGAAGCCGGCGTCGTCCGCGGCGAGAAAGTCCACGGCGCGCGCGATGTCGGACGGTTCGCCGATGCGGCCCACCGGGATCTGGCTGCCGATCTGGTCGCGGATGTTGTCCGGGATGGCCATGACCATGGCGGTGCGGCAGTAGCCCGGCGAGACCGAGTTCACGGTCACGCCCTTGCGCGCCACTTCGCGGGCCAGGGCCATCGTGAAGCCGTGCAGGCCGGCCTTGGACGCCGAATAGTTGGTCTGCCCGAACTGTCCGGTCTGGCCGTTTACCGACGAGATGTTGACGATGCGGCCGAAGCTGCGGTCGCACATGCCCTCGACCACGGCACGGCTCATGTAGAACACGCCGTCGAGGTTGACTCGCATCAGGTCCTGCCACTGTGCCGTGCTCATCTTGCGCAGGGTCGTGTCGCGAGTGATGCCGGCGGCGTTCACGAGCACGTCGACGCGGCCGTACTGCGCATTCACGCGCGCGACCAGGTCGTTGCAGGAGCGCTCGTCGGCGACGTTCAGCGCTTCGAAGCGGACGCGATCGCCGAGGTCGGCCATCTCCCCCTTGAATTCGGCGATGCGGTCCTCGCGCACGCCGAGGTCGGCGGCGACGACGGTACGGCCCGATTCGGCCAGCTTGCGGCAGATCGCCGAGCCGAGACCACCGATACCGCCCGTGACAATGGCGATGCGCTGCGACATGCGTTGAACCCCTGAACAGGAAAGAGAAACCGGAATTTATTGCTGCGCCGCGGAAAAATCCATACGACGAAGGGACAGGCCGGCAGGGCGGCCTCGACTCAGCGCTTCTTGTCGCCGGGCTTGGTCGGCGAGGGCTTCGCCGCGGCGGCCTCGCCCATGAACTTGGATTGCATCTGCTTCCACAGTTCGAGGTTGCGCTCGGTCATGTCGTTCAGCACCGACCACGGCGTCTGCCCGAGCAGGCTGTTCATCTGGCTGCGGAACTGGCCCTGCTGATCGAGGAAGACCTGCATGCTGCGCTCGAGGTAGCTGCCCATGAAGCCCTGCATCGAATCGCCGTAGAAGCGGATGAACTGCGACAGCAGTTTGGTGCTGAACAGTGGCTGCCCCTTGTCCTCGTGCTCGCTGATGATCTGCAGCAGGACGGTGCGCGTGAGATCTTCGCCGGTCTTGGCGTCGCGGACTTCGAAATCCTCGCCGTCGACGACCAGCTGGCGGACTTCATCGACGGTGATGTAGCTCGAGATCTCGGTGTCGTACAACCGGCGATTCGGATACTTCTTGATGATGCGCGGGCTCTTGGTCATGGCCCGAAACTAGCAGAAGGCTTGTGCGGCGCACCAGATGCAGGTCAAGAATCCGGCACGCCGCAACAATGCTTTAGGGCCGATCACCAACCCATGTAGTGGCCGCCGTTGATCGACAGGTTCGCGCCCGTGATCCATGCGGCTTCCTCGTTCACCAGGAAGGCGACGGCATAGGCGATCTCCTCGGGCTTGCCGAGACGGCCGGTCGGGATCTGGGCGACGATCTTGGCGCGCACTTCCTCGGGCACGGCCATGACCATGTCGGTCGCGACGTAGCCCGGCGACACGGTGTTGACGGTGATGCCGAACTTCGCGCTTTCCTGGGCCAGCGAGATCGTGAAGCCGTGCATGCCGGCCTTGGCCGCGGCGTAGTTGGCCTGGCCGTACTGGCCCTTCTGGCCGTTGATCGAGGAGATCTGGACGATGCGGCCCCACTGGCGCGCGCGCATGCCGTCGATGACGGCGCGGGTGACGTTGTAGCAGGAGTTCAGGTTGGTATTGATCACTTCCTGCCACTGCAACGCGGTCATGCGATGAAAGGTGGTGTCGCGGGTGATGCCGGCGTTGTTGACGAGGATGTCGACCGGGCCGAGTTGCGTCTCGACGGCCTTGATCATGTCCGCCGCGGATTCCGGGCTGGACACGTCGCCGGGGGCGATCGCGAAGTCGTAACCGAGGCGCTTCTGCTCGTCCTGCCAGGCGCGGGCCTTGGCCTCGTCGCGGTAGTTGGTCGCGACGCGGTGGCCGAGCTTGGCCAGGCGCTGGCAGATCGCGGTGCCGATGCCGCCGGTACCGCCGGTGACGAGTGCAATACGTTGCGTCATGTTCCCTCTCCGTAGTCCGCGGTTGCGGCGACGCGGGGATTCTAGTCGCTGCCTTCGACGATGCGGGAGGGTATGGCTGCGGGAATCGCGTCGATATCGAAGGCGTTCGTGGCGCGCTGCAACAAGTCAGCGACGCTGCCGCGGGCGGTGTGTTCGGATTGGCCGAGGAACCGCAGCGCGGCGCGCAGGGCAGGCAAGGGATCGCCCGCGTCGACCGGCAGGCTGGCCAGCGATTTGCCGAGCTTGCGGCCATGTTCGTCGAGCACCAGCGGCAGGTGCAGGTAGGCCGGCGTGGGCAGGCCGAGCGCCTGTTGCAGCCAGATCTGGCGCGGGGTCGAATCGAGCAGATCGGCGCCGCGGACCACCTCGGTGATGCCTTGTGCGGCGTCGTCCACGACCACGGCCAGCTGGTAGGCGAACAGGCCGTCGTTGCGCTTGAGCACGAAGTCGCCGACCTCGCGCCGCAGCGATTGGGCGTAGTGCCCGACCACGGCGTCGTCGAAGCCGAGGTCGAGGTCCGGCACGCGCGCGCGCCAGGCGTGGGCGGTGCCGGCGGCAGGCGCAGGACAGGACGCGAGATGCAGGCCGCCGCTCGCCTCCAGCTGCTTGCGGCTGCAGGCGCAGGGAAAGGCGAGGCCGCGCGCGATCAGCTGCCGCAACGCCGCCTCGTACAGCGCGTGCCGCTCGCTCTGGCGCAGCACCGGTTCGTCGGGGACCAGGCCGAAGGCGGCCAGGGTCGCGAGGATGCGTTCGGCGGCGCCGGCGACGTCGCGCGGCGGATCGAGGTCTTCGATGCGGACCAGCCAGGCGCCGCCTTTCGACTGCGCGCGCAGCCAGCTGCCCAACGCCGCGACCAGCGATCCGAAATGCAGGTCGCCGGTGGGCGAGGGCGCGAAACGGCCGCGATACCGCGATGTTTTCACGGCGTCGTCACGATGCTGTCCGGCTCGTTCATCCATGGTCGCTTCGCGCTTGAAATTATTCGCAAACGCCGCAGTATCGGCGTGCTGCCAACGTCGGCAGCGGGAATCGGAACATCCGCATGTTACGCATCGCGCTCTTCATCGGCACCAACCTCGCGATCATGGTCCTGCTGGGCCTGGTCGGCTCGATCTTCGGCCTCAACCGCAACGGCAGCCTCGGCGGCGGCCTGGTGATGTCGGCCATCATCGGCATGACCGGCTCGTTCATTT
>CALMWD010000487.1 GCA_937873105.1 uncultured Rhodanobacteraceae bacterium | reverse complement strand
CGCAGTCGAGCCTGGGCCGCGCCGCGCGGCGCGTCAGCCTGATCAAGGGCAGCGGGTCGAGCACGCTGGACCGCTCCGCGGCGGCGGCGGCGAAGTCGACATCGGTGCGCTTCTGCCCGGTCGACGGCGGCACGCCGGTGAGTTCCGGCATCGCCGTGGTCCACGTGACCTACGTGCTGACCGAGCGCATCGCCCAGTTGTAGGGTGCGTCCTACGGGGCGTTTTCGCGCAGGGCGATGGCGTTGATGCCATTGCCTTCGAGCGTGCGCTTGGCGCCGTCGACGCTGCGCAGGTCGGCGAAGGGGCCGAGGCGGACGCGGAAGTATTCGGTGCCGTTGACGTTCACCTTTTGCACCGACACGGACGCGCCGACGCCCATCAAGGTCAGCCGGGCCTTCAAGGCATCGGCGTCGGCGCTGGTGCGGAACGAGCCGGCCTGCAGCATGTAGCGCTGCGCCGGGTTCGCCGCGGCGCCTTGCGCGTCCGCCGTGGCCGGCGTGGTCGCGGCCGATTTCACCTCGGCATCGGGCACCACCACTTCCATCTCCGGCAGCACGCTGTAGAAATCGTACTTGGGCTTGTCCGGATTCGCGGCGGGTGCGTCGGCCGGGGCCGCGGGCTTGGCGGCCTGGGACTCGCCCTCGCGCAGCTGCGGCGCCCACTGCTTCATCAGCACCAGGGCCGACAGGCCGAGGCCGCAGAACAGGCCGCCGAGGAACCAGATCCACCACGGCACCTGTTTGCCGACGCCGCCGTTGCCGCTCGGGCGCATCTTGGCCTGCGAGTTGCGCTTGGCCATTACATCGTCTCCGGCGCCGACACGCCGAGGATGCCGAGGCCGTTGGCCAGCACGCGGCGCACGCAGGCGGCCAGCGCGAGGCGCGCGCAGCGCTGCGCGGCGTCGTCCACGAGGAAGTGATGGCCGTTGTAGAAGGCGTTGTAACGCGCCGCCAGTTCACGCAGGGCCGCGACCACGAGGTGCGGCGAGCGGATCTCGACCGCGCCACGCAGGTCTTCCGGGAAGCGGTCGAGCTGTTCCAGCACGGCCTGGGCCTGCGGTTCGCTCAACTGGTCGAGCGAGGCGCGCGCGGTCGCTTCGTCGTAAGGCAGCGACTTCTCGACCGCCTGGCGGAACAGGCCGCAAAGGCGCGCATGCGTGTACTGCAGGTAGTAGACCGGGTTGTCGACCGACTGCGAACGCGCCAGGTCGAGATCGAAGTCCAGATGCTGGTCGTGGCTGCGCATCACGTAGAAGAAGCGCGCGGCATCGACGCCGACCTCGCGGCGCAGGTCGCGCAGGGTGACGAACTGGCCGGCGCGCGTGGACATCTGCACCTTCTCGCCGCCCTCGAACAGGATGGCGAACTGCACCAGCTTGATTTCCAGCCGTTCCGGATCGACGCCAAGGCCCTGCGCCGCCGCCTTCAGGCGCGCGACATAGCCATGATGGTCGGCACCGAACACGTAGATGGCGCGGTCGTAGCCGCGATCGAACTTGTTCAGCAGGTAGGCGATGTCGGACGCGAAATACGTGGTCGCACCATTGTCGCGGCGCACGACGCGGTCCTTCTCGTCGCCGAAGTCGGTGGCGCGGAACCAGAGCGCGCCGTCCTTCTCGTACATGTGGCCCTTCTCGGCGAGCACGTCGATGGCGCGCTGCACGGCGCCGCTGGTGGTCAGCGAACGCTCGGAGAACCACTGGTCGTAGACGACGCGGAATTCGCCCAGATCCTGCTTGATGTCGTCGAGGCAGGCTTTCAGTCCGGCCTCGAACAGGCGGCGGTAGTGGGCGTCGCCGAGCAGCGCACGCGCACGCACGATCAGCGCGTCGACGTGCTGCTCCTTGTCGCCGCCCTGGCCTTCGTCGGCGGGGAGGTCGGCGAACACGGCGGCGATCGGGTGATGCAGTTCGGCCCCGGCCGCCAGGCGCAGGTCGCGGGCGATGCCGCGCACGTAGTCGCCCTTGTAGCCGTTGTCGGGGAAGCGGATGGTCTCGCCGCCGAGCTCAAGGTAGCGCAGCCAGACCGAGACGGCGAGGATGTCCATCTGCCGGCCGGCGTCGTTGACGTAGTCCTCGCGGCTGACCTTGTAGCCGCCGGCTTCGAGCAGGTTCGCGAGCGTCGAACCGTAAGCCGCGCCGCGGCCGTGGCCGACATGCAGCGGGCCGTTCGGATTGGCCGAAACGAATTCCACCTGCACCGATTCGCGCGAATCCTTCGGCGCGAAGCCGTAGCGTTCGTCGTCGAGCACGCGGGCCACGACCTGCTGCAGGGTGGCGCTGGTCACGAAGAAGTTCAGGAATCCGGGTCCGGCGATGTCGACCTTGGCCAGCGAGGGGTGCGCCGGCAGGGCCGCGACGATCAGTTCCGCGATCTCGCGCGGCTTGCGCCCGAGCGGCTTGGCGAGCTGCATCGCGATGTTGCAGGCGAAGTCGCCGAACTCCTTGGCGCGGGTGCGCTCGAAGACGATCTCGGGCAGCACGTCGAGGGCGATGCGGCCGTCGGCGCGCAGTTGGTCCAGGCTGGCCCGCACCAGGCCGGTCAGAAGCTCTTTCACGGAAGCGTCCGGAATCAGGGAAAAAGGCCGCGTAGTGTAGTCGCGGCGGGGTAGCGCAGACAGCGGAGGTGTCGGGCTGGACGCGGGCGCCGTTCACGTGCGGGCCCCGTCTGTGGATAACTCTGTGGGCGGGGCGCTGCGATCGCGGCGCCACGGGCGGGAGCAGAACTGGGTCCGGGCCGCAAGCCTTGCGAACCCGTTCTGAATAAATGGTTTTAAATCAATCAATTGAAATTACTTCGTCATGTCGGCTGCAGGTTCCGCGGCTAAGCCCGCCTGCCTCGGGCGATCTGTGGGTAAGTCGCACTGCAACATCGCTGCAGTGTTTGCGTCATGGCCCGGTCACCGCACTGACCTAGTTTGCGCCGCCATGCGCGACGGACCCGCGCACCCCCTTCTTTTCGCGGAATCTCCCCATGAATCATTCGCCCCTGCCGCGACCGCGCGTCGCCTTGCTGCCCTTGTTGATCACCGCCGCCCTGGCCGGGCCGCTGCACGCCCAGGACGCCGTGCCGGAATCGCCGTCCGAGGACGAGGACACCACCGAGCTGTCCGGCGTCGAAGTCGAAGGCAGCTACACCGAGGGCGGCCAGGAGCTCTACGCCGACGAACGCCGCGCCACCGCCGCGGTCACCGAAGCGGTCAGCGCGGAACAGATCGCGCGGACCGGCGACTCGGATGCGGCGACGACGCTGAAGCGCGTGACCGGCCTGTCCGTGGTCGACGGTCGCTACGTCTTCGTGCGCGGTCTGGGCGATCGCTATTCCAGCGTGCTCCTGAACGGCGCCCAGATTCCGAGCCCGGATCCGACCCGCCGCGTCGTGCCGCTCGACTTGTTCCCGACCGAACTGCTGGAAGGCGTGGTGATCCAGAAGTCCTACGGCGCCGACCTGCCGGGCGAATTCGGCGGCGGCACGGTGCAATTGCGCACGCGCGGCGTGCCCTCGGGCTTCGTGGCCAAGCTGGGTTTCGGCCTCGGTTACGACAGCGGCGCCACCTTCGACGACGGCCTCGGTTACGACGGCGGCAGCGGCGACTGGACCGGTTTCGACGATGGCGCCCGCGAGATGCCCGACACGCTCGCCCGGGCCATCGCCGACGGCACCCTCCTGCGGCCGGCTTCGCCGACCAATCCGGGCGGGTTCACGCCGGCCGAGCTCGAAGGGTTCGGCGAAGCGCTGGCGGCGCAGGGCTATGCCGTCGCGGATCGCGACCTGAAGCCGAACACCAGCTTCAGCGGCGCGGTGGGCAACAGCTTCGACCTCGGCGGCGTGCCGGTCGGCGTGCTCGGGGCCGTGCGTTACGCGAACACGCTCGACCATGTCGACGAAGTCCGGAACAGTTACGCCGTGCTCGGCGACGGCTCGCTGGTGCAGGCCAGCGGTCTCGATGTCGCCCGAACCACCGAGAACACCGAGCTGTCGAGCTTCCTGTCCTTCGGCGCCGACCTGGGCGAGAACCATCGCCTCAAGAACACGACGATGATGCTGCGTTCGACCGAGGACGAGGCGAAGCTGTCCGAGGGATACACCGAAGATCCCGAAGACGTGTCGCGCTTCTACAACCTCGAATGGATCGAGAACGAACTGCTGGCGACCCAGTTCGCCGGCGAACATCGCTTCCCCGGCGCGCGCGACCTGAGCCTGAACTGGCAATACACGCTGGCCCGGGCCTCGCGCGAGTCGCCGAACACGCGCAGCTATCGCTACGACCGCAACAATGCCACCGAGCAGTTCCAGTTCTCGCGCCGCTCCGATTCCAACGCCACGGTGTTCTCCGACCTCGTCGACGACAGTCAGGACCTCAGTTTCGCGTTCAAGCTGCCGCTGATGCTGAACGACGAGGCCTATCTCGACCTGTCCGCGGGCGGCGGACTGCTGCGCCGCGAGCGCGAATCGGAAATCCGCCGCTTCGAGTTCGGCGGCGCGGGTCCGCTCGCGAACGATCCGGGCGTCATCGGCGGCGCCACCCCGGACCAGATCTTCACGCCCGGCAACATCGGCGCCGACGGTTTCCAGTTGCGCGAAATCACGCGCGGTACGGACAACTACGAGGCCGAGCAGGACCTCGATGCGTTGTTCGTCGCCGCGGACCTGAACTGGAAGAGCGCCTACCGGTTCACGCTCGGCCTGCGCCACGAAGCCAACGACCAAGAGGTCAGCACCATCGCGCTCGGCGCCACGTCCGCGGCGCCAACCATCGCCCGCATCTCGACGTCCGATCTGCTGCCGAGCGCCGCCTTCACCTGGCTGTATTCCGATGCAGCGCAGTGGCGCCTGTCTTACAGCGAGACGGTGTCGCGCCCGGACTTCCGCGAACTGTCGCCGGCGCCCTATACCGATCCGCTGCTCGACCTCGAAACCATCGGCAACCCGGACCTGAAACCGACCGCGATCAAGCACCTCGATCTGCGCTGGGAGTACTACTTCTCGTACAGCGAATCGTTCTCGGCGGCGCTGTTCCTGAAGGACTTCAGCGACCCGATCGAAAAGATCCAGGTGCCCGGCACCGGCAGCCTGCTGTCGCTGGCGAACGCCGATTCGGCCAGCAATCGCGGCATCGAACTCGACTGGTTCCGCGGCCTCGAGTTCCTCGGCGGGCGCTGGACGAACTTCTACACCGCGGCGAACTACGCCTGGATCGACTCGGAGATCGATCTCGGCGGCGTCAACGACATCCAGACCAACGACGCGCGACCGATGCAGGGCCAGTCGCCCCATGTCGCGAACCTGCAGCTCGGCTATCGCAAGCCCGACAACTCGCTGGAGGCGACCCTGCTCTACAACGTGTTCGGCAAGCGCATCTCCCAGGTCGGGGTCTTTGGCGCCCCGGACATCTACGAGCAGGATTTCCATTCGCTCGACCTGAACGTGCGCAAGCAGTTCGATCCGGAATGGACGCTCAAGCTGCGTTTGCGCAACCTGCTCGATCCGAAGGTGGAGTTCACCCAGGGCGACGAGGTCACGCGCGCATTCCGCCGCGGACGCGAGCTGGGCCTGACGCTGGAATGGCGCCCGCAGCCCTGAGTCTGCCCGATGTCGCGACGATCACGGACGCCCCGCTGCCGCGGGGCGTTCGCGTTTCCGGGGACGACTGTCATCAGCCTGCAGCCTGCATGCAACAGCGGCGCCATCGCGGCTGCCTAAGGTGTGCCTACCCTTCAAGGAGAGCCCCCATGCGTCTTGTTCCCACCCTGCGCACGCTTGCGTTCGCCGTTGCCGCCTCGCTTGCCGCGTCGGCCGCGAATGCCGCGCTGATCGTCGACGAGCAGTTCGAAGGCACCTACTTCAACACCGCGCAGTCCGGCCGCGGCGTCAACTTCGACTGGTTCCAGACCACGGCCAGCGGCGGCGTCATGGGCGTCGTGTTCTACACCTACGATGCCGAAGGCCGGCCGTCCTGGGTGCTGGCGAACGTGCCGTTCGGCGATCGCGAGTTCCGCAAGACCGGCGTCGACGTCTATCGCTTCACCGGCGGCAGTTTCGGCAACACCTTCACCACGCCCACCGGCGCCGTGGTCGGCAAGCTCGACGTCGAGTTCCTGAGCTGCAATCGCGTCCAGCTCGACTTCACGCCGGCGAACGGCAGCGGCCTGCAGAACTTCAACATGGATCTCGAGCGCGCCGGCGGCGCGCCGGCCAGCTGCGCCTACCAGAGCGAGTTCAGCGGTTGCCCGGACGGCACCACCGCCCTGCAGAACCTGGCGCGCGCCTGCATCCTGCCGCAGACCATCACCGGCCATCTGCACCTGCCGAACAACGCGACCTATCTGGTCAACGGCAAGACCACGGTCGGCGGCGGGCGCAATACCCAGCCGGGCACGCTGACGGTCGAGCCGGGCACGACCATCCAGGGCATCGGCCAGGGCATCGACTACCTGGTCGTGCAGCCGGGATCGAAGATCCACGCCGAAGGCACGCCGACCGCGCCGATCATCTTCACCGGCCCGACCGACA
This sequence comes from uncultured Rhodanobacteraceae bacterium, assembly GCA_937873105.1. GTDB lineage: Bacteria > Pseudomonadota > Gammaproteobacteria > Xanthomonadales > Ahniellaceae > JADKHK01. Next base: position 6,152 of record CALMWD010000487.1, on the reverse strand, counting down.
CGCCCGGATCCTGGGCCGGCCTGGTGCTGGCCGGCAATGCCGTCAACAACGGCTGCACCGGCGCCACCCCGTGCGCGTTCGAGGCGGACTCGAACATCACCTTCGGCGGCAACGACGACGACGACTCGTCGGGCGTCCTGCGCTACGTGCAGATCCGCTACGCCGGCCAGGTCATCCGCGAGAACGAGGAGCTGAACGCGCTGACCCTGCTCGGGGTCGGTCGCGGCACCGTCATCGACCATGTCCAGGTGCATGCCGGCAAGGACGACGGGCTGGAGATGTTCGGCGGTTCGGTCAACGTGAAGTACTACGTCGGCACCGCGGTCGAAGACGACTGCCTCGACTTCGCCGAGGGCTACACCGGCAAGATCCAGTACGCCTACTGCAAGCAGACCGCAACCGCGTCCGGCGATTCCAACGGCGTCGAATCCGACAACAAGCCGAACGCGTTCGACCTGCTGCCGCGGACCCAGCCGAAGGTGGCCAATGTCACCCTGATCGGCGCAGGTTCGGGCAACGAGGGCCTGCGCATCCGCCGCGGTTCCGGCGGCAACTACTACAACGTGGTCGCGACCGGCTTCGGCCAGGAATGCCTGAACTTCAACGACAGCGCGACATTCAATGCCAGCGGCACGGCGCAGTCGCCGACCGCCACCGGCGTGCTGACGATGAGCGGCTCGGCCCTGGGTTGCGCGAACAACTTCGAGGACGCGGGCTCGGATCCGTACCTCGTCAGCGCCTGGTATCGCGGCCAGGCCGGCAACAGCGACGGCGCCGCGGCCGCGCTCGGCCTGAGCGGCCGCTTCCCGTCGGCGTCGTCGATCCTGCTCGGCAGCGGCGTCGCCGTGCCGAACGACAGCTTCTTCGAACGCACCACGTTCAAGGGCGCCTTCGGCGGCGTCATGACCGATTGGACCCAGGGCTGGACGATGCACGGCACCCTCGATTGATCGGGGCGTCCACAAGGACGTGACGCACGGGGCCGGGCAACCGGCCCCGTGTTTCTTTGCGACGACGCGGCCGCGGCCGCTATCCTGCACGGCCCATCTCTTCGCGGTCGGAACCATGCTCGAAACCTATGGCGTGCTGATCGGCGGCCTGATCCTGGTGATGCTCGGCGCCGATTCGTTCCTGCGCGGCGCTTCCGGATTGGCGCAAGGTCGCGGCGTGGGTGGCTACGCCGCCGGTCTGGCCGTGGTCGCGGTCGGCGCTTCGGTGCCGGAACTGGCGATCGCGACCGTCGCGATCGTGCGCGGCCATGATGCGCTGGCGGTCGGCACCGTCATCGGCAGCGCCATCGCCAACCTCGGCCTGATCGTCGGCGTGTCGGCCCTGGTCAAGCCGCTGGCGACCGGCTTCCGCCTGCTCGGCTTCGCCCTGCCGATGCTCGTCGGCACCGCCCTCGCCCTGCTGTTGATGGGGCGCGACGGACTGCTCGGCCAGATCGACGGCAGCCTGCTCCTGTTCGCTGCGGCCGCCTTCGGCTGGCTGGTCAAGCGTTCGGCGGCGCACGAGACCGAATCGGTGCGCAAGGAACTGGCGTTCGCCGCCAATACCCAGACCGAGCTCGTGCGCAATCTCCTGCGGATCCTGCTCGGCCTCGGCGTCCTCGGTTACGGCGCTTGGCTCGCGGTCGACGCGGCCATCGGCATCGCGGCGCATTTCCGCATGAACGAACTCTGGGTCGGCCTCAGCGTGCTGGCGATCGGAGCGGCCTTGCCGGAACTGGCGAGCGCGGTGGTCGCGGCGCACCGCGGCCACGGCAATGTCGTGGTCGGCTCGGCAGTGGCATCCAGCCTCGTCAACCTGACCCTCGTGGTCGGCCTGCTCGCGCTCGGACGTCCGTTCGCGACCACGACGTCCCTGCTGCACGTCGAGATCCCGGCGCTGATCGCCTTCGCCCTGGCGTTCTTCCCGATCATGCGCGGCGACGCGCTCGTCACCCGCCGCGAAGGCCTGGTGCTGGTGCTGGCCTTCATCGCCTGGATGTTCTGGCTGCTTTATCCGCGCTTCTGAGGCTCAGCGCCAGAAGAAGGCGATGCAGACGCCGGACAGGGTGGCGACGCCGATCAGGTCGAGCATGAAGCCTTCGCGCATCATGCGCCGCAGCGGGACCATGCCGGTGCCGTAGGCCACCAGGTTCGGCGCCGTCGCCACCGGCAGCATGAAGCCGCAGCTCGCCGCGAGCACCGCCGGCACCATCAGTAGCTTCGGATCGATGCCGCTGGCGGTCGCGGTCGCGGCCAGGATCGGCATCAGCAGCACCGCCGTCGCCGTGTTGCTGGCGATTTCCGACAGCAGGGTGACGCCGAGACAGACGCCGATGATCAGGGCCCAGGCCGGCCAGTCGCGCAAACCGCCCAGCGCCGCCGCGATGCGGTCGCCCAGCCCGCTGCTCTGGAAGGCCGTCGCCAGCGCGATGCCGCCCGCGAACAGCACCAGGGCCGACCACGGAACGCGTTCCGCGGTCGGCCAGTCGAGCAGGGTGCTGCCGCGGCCATCCGGAATCACGCCCATCAGCAGCACGCCGAACAGGGCGATGCTGGCGTCGTTCACGCCGCCGAGCCCGGTCAGGCCGGTCCATCCGCCATAGGGCTCGGAGCGGAAGATCCAGGCCGCGACGACCAGCGCGAACACCGCCAGCACGCGCCGCTCGGAGGCCTGCCAAGGGCCGAGATGCGGCACGTCCGCGGCCGGCGCGCCGCGCAGGTGCCGGCCCAGCCACAGCGCCAACAGCGGCAGGAACAGCAGCATGATCGGCACGCCGAAGCTCATCCACTCCAGGAAGCCCATGCGCGTGCCGGTGGTTTGCTCGTAGACCTGCATGAACACCAGGTTCGGCGGCGTGCCGATCGGCGTGCCCCAGCCGCCGATGCTGGCGGCATAGGCGATGCCCAGGACCAGCGGCACCCGCAGCCGCTCGTCGCGATAGTCCTCGAGCACCGCCATCGCCACCGGCAGCATCATCAGGGTCGCGGCGGTGTTGCTGATCCACATGCTCGCGAGCCCGGTCGCGAACACGAAGCCCCATAGCAGGTGCCGGCCGCTGCGTCCGCCGAAGGCCCGCACCATGCCCAGCGCGAGACGCCGGTGCGCGTGGTTGCGCTCCAGTGCCGCGGCCATCATGAAGCCGCCCATCAGCAACAGGATCAGCTCGTTGCCGAAGGCCTCCGCCACCTGCTTCGGCGTGATCACGCCGGCCGTCGGCAGCACGCTCATCGGGATCAGGGCCGTGAATGCCGCCGGCACCGGTTCGAACAGCCACCAGAGCGCCACCCAGGCGAGGCAGCCGAGGGTGATGGCCAGCGCCGCGCTTTCGCCGCGCGCCGGCAATGCGATGGCCAGCGCGAGGCCGGCCAGGGGACCAAGGAACAACACGAGGCGACGCAAGGCCGCCGGACTGCCCGAGCTTTCTTCGATCATCGATTCGGCCAACTGCGTCAAGGAATGCGGATTCGCGGGCCGCCAAGCTCTCTGGCGACACGGGGAAGCATCGCTATACTGCCTCAGGCCGCAGGCCGGCGGCGAGGATCGCAGCGCGACATGACGACGGCAATTCTGGCAATCACCACGGTGCTCGCCCTCGCGGCGGCGGTGTTCTTCTTCCTGCGCGAACGCAAGTTGCGCGCGGGCTTGGTGCAGAACGAGGAAGACGCCAAGAAGCGCGAGGCCTCGCAGGCCCAGGTCATCCACACCACCAAGCTCGCCTCGCTCGGCCAGATGGTCGCCGGTGTCGCGCACGAGATCAACACGCCGCTCGGCTTCGTCAAGAGCAATGTCGAGGTGGTCAGCGATCTGATCAGCGAATACGAAGCCGCGGTCACCAAGGTCATGACCGGCGTCGACCTGCTGCTCGCGCTCGACGCCTCGATGGTCGACAAGGCCAAGGCCGCGATCCAGAAGGCGCGCATCGAACTGGCCAGGGCCACGACCCTGAACGAGGCGCGCGAACTGCTCGAGGACTCGGCCGAGGGCCTGAAGCAGATGAGCGGCCTGGTGATGAACCTCAAGGGGTTCGCGCGCGTCGACCGCGACGGCATGGACACCATCGACCTCAACGACAGCATCCGCAGCGCGCTCACGATCGCCGGGCACCAGTTGCGCGACCGCATCCACGTGGTCCAGGAACTGGGCGAGATCCCGAAGGTGAAGTGCATGCCCTCGCAGATCAACCAGGTGTTCCTGAACATGATCACGAACGCCGCGCAGGCGATGGACGACGACGGCACGTTGACGATCCGCTCGGTCGCCAAGCCGAACTTCGTCGAAGTGAGCTTCGAGGACACCGGGCACGGCATCCCGGACGACGTGCTGCCGAAGATCTTCGACCCGTTCTTCACGACCAAGCCGGTCGGCGAGGGCACCGGCCTCGGCCTGTCGATCGTGCACAAGATCATCCAGGGCCATGGCGGCGCCATCCGCGTGAAGTCGCAGGCCGGCAAGGGCACGACGTTCTTCGTCGAGCTGCCGGTCGCGCAGAAGCCTGCCGCGAAGGCGGCATGAGGAGCGCGCATGGACGACATCTTCCAGGACAAGCCGCTGCGACTGCTGTGCATCGACGACGAGGCGCGCATCACCCGCGCGCTCAAGGCACTGTTCCGCGACTGCCAGGTCGAGCTCTGCAACGATCCGCGCCAGGCGGTGGCGATGACCGCGAACTTCGATCCGGACGTGGTGATCTGCGACCAGCGCATGCCGCAAATGCAGGGCATCGACGTGCTGCGCGAACTCAAGACCTCGTCGCCGCGCACGATGCGCATCCTGCTCACCGGTTATGCCGACCTCAAGGCCGTGCTCGGCTCGGTCAACGAGGGCGAGGTCTACCGCTACGTCAACAAGCCCTGGGACAACGCCGACCTGCGCATCCTCGTGTTCGAGGCCGCGCGCATCGCGCGCGAGGCGCCGGTCATCACCGTCGACCCGATCAGCGAGCAGGAGGCCGCCGAGGCACGCGGCCAGGTCGGCATCCTGGTGCTCGAGGACGATCCCGTCACGCAGCAGCGTCTGCGCGAGATCCTCCAGGCGCATTACCAGGTGCGTTTCGCGAACAACGCCGAGCGCGCGCTGCAGATCCTCGAACAACACGAGACCGGCGTCGTGATTTCCGAGACCGAGACCAGCGCCGGCGACCTCACCGGCCTGCTCAAGGCGCTGAAGCAGCATCATCCGCACATCGCCACGGTGGTCATCACCGAGCGCGCCAATGCGCAGCTGGCGATGGAGCTGATCAACGAGGGCCAGGTCTACCGCATGCTGATCAAGCCGGTGCGCATGGGCTCGTGCCGGCTCAGCGTCGACGCCGCGATCGGTCGCTACTGGAAGCTCAAGCGCAACCCGCGCGCGATCCAGCGTTTCGCGCTGGGCGCGGCCGCGGCGGCGACGCAGACTGGTCCGCAGGTGCAGGATTCGCTGCTCGCGCGCATCCGCAACCTGCCCTCGCGCATCGTCCAGCTCGTGCGCTTCGGCAGTTGAGCGTGGCGGTCGATCGGCCTTGGCTGCTCGGCGCCAGCGGGCAGGTCGGCCTGTTCCTGCAATGGCGCCTGGGCGATGCGGTCGTGCCTTGCGCGCGATCGGTACCGGCTTGGGCGATGGGTCAGGCCGCACGCTGGCGCCTGTTCGACCTGTGGCGCAGCGCCGATGCGCCGGCCTGCGACCGATTGATCAGCGCCGGGCCGCTCGATGCCTGTGACGACTGGTTGTCGCGCTCCGGTCAGGGTGCACTGCGGCGCATCGTCGCGCTGAGTTCGATGAGCGCGATGCACAAGCAAAGGTCCGCCTCGGCGGCAGAGCGTGACATCGCGCAGCGGCTGCTGGCGTCAGAACAGCGTCTGTCTGCATTCGCCGCGACCCACGGCATCGCCTGCACGATCCTGCGCCCGACCTTGATCTGGGGTGCTGGCATGGACCACAGCCTGACACCTTTTGCACACACCGCGGCGCGGCGCGGATTCGCACTCATCCCCTCGGGCGCGACCGGCTTGCGTCAGCCCGTGCATGCCGATGATCTTGCTGCGTTGTGCCTCGCGTTGTCGATGCGCGATGCGGCGACGACCGGCGTGTTCGAGGCCGGCGGCGGCGAGCGCCTGGCCTTGTCCGAGATGCTGGCGCGCACGGCGCGATCGACGGGCGCCCGCGTCATGCCGCTGCCGGTG
>CALMWD010000486.1 GCA_937873105.1 uncultured Rhodanobacteraceae bacterium | reverse complement strand
AGTCCAGGCTGAACAGGTCCGGGCGCTGGCGATAGAACGGATAGACCGACCAGCCCACCGACGCGGTCGGTTCGAGCAGCACGCCACCTTCGAGTTCGACGTGGATCTGCGCGATCTCGTGCACGATGGCTTCCGCCAGCGGCTTGCCTTCGTACAAGTGTCGGCGCGTGCCCAGATAGACGAACTCTTCGCCGCCGAAACGGAAGACCCAGTCGTCCCTGCGGCGCATCGACTGCAGCCGATCGGCCACTGCCTTGAGCACCTGGTCGCCGGCGGCGTGGCCATGCTGGTCGTTGATGCGCTTGAAGTGATCGAGGTCGACGACGCAAACGATGACGTCGACCGGTTCGTCCGGCCGAGCCGCCGCCGCGAGCTCGGTGGCCTCGACCGCTTCGTGGCGCAGCCATTGACCGAAGCGATGGCGATTCCAGAGCCCGGTCAGCGGATCGGTGTTCGCGTCGGCTTGCAGCGCGTCGGTCTTGATCGCGACCAGGCGTTCCAGTTCGGCGCCACGCGCGCGCAAGGCGCGTACGCGCCATTGCACGCCGAGCCAGACCAGCAGCAATCCGGCGGCGACGAACACCAGGGTGGCCCAGTCGCGGCGATACCAGGGTGCAACCACGGTCAACGGAAACGAAGCGATGCCGCCACTGCCGCCGACCGCGTCCTTGGCCTCGACTTCGAACAGCAATTCGCCCGCGGGCAGGTTGGTGAAGTCGCGGCGGGTTTCATTGCTCCAGTTGCTCCATTCGGCCTGCGCGTGATGCGGACCGATGCGTGAACGGAAGCGGTTCGATTCCGGTGCGCGATAACTCGGCAGGGTGTATTCGACGCGGAGGCCGGAGCCTTCGTTGACTCGCAACGGCGTAGCGCCATTCACATCCTTGATCAGGCTTTGCTCGCCCAGAGAGACATCGCGGATCACCACCTGCTGCGATTTCGGGTTGGGGATGTCCAAAGTCGGGTCGATTCTCACGATCCTGGAGTCTTGCGACAGCCAGACAGTGCGGTCGGCGTCGACGTGAAGCGAACGAATCTTCTCGTCGAATGCGATCTGGTCGAAAAAACTGGCCTGATGACGATAGATGCCCGTGATGTCGCGTCGCAGGGCGCGCAGCCGATTCTTCCCAACGCCCAGCAGAATCTGCGAGTCGTCGATTGCCTCGAACTCGAATACGTCGCCCGTTTCTGATTTTGGGATCGATCGGCTGGGTTCGAAGCGGCCATCTCGAAATTCATAGAAGCCGTCGCCAATAGCCAGGAACTGCATTTCGCCATTGACATCCTCGATGCTGATTGTTGCCCGAGGGAGGCCTTCGTTCGGTCCGAACTCGTCGATCTCCGCATTGACCAGCGTTCCATTTGCTCCCAAATGCACGCGGGCGACACGGCCAACCATCGAGCCAAGCCAGAGCGTACTTGCATCGACCTGATGCACGAACTGGGTATCGAAGCTGACTTTCGCGTTTCGCTCGGCCTCCTGCCAGGACGATTCGTTCCGCTCGATGCGTGCAACGCCATTGCGAAGCCCCACCCAAGCGGTGTCCGTGCGTCCCAGTGCCGGCGCCACCGTGAATACGACGTCCTGTTCCAAGGCCTGCCACGGGCGATGAAGTGACCATAGCCCCTTCGTCGTTGCGACGAAGTCCTCGTCGGCCAGCGTGCGGATCGAAATGATCGGCTGAAAATCCGGCCTCGACGGCCGCAACTCCCAGCGTCCGGTGACATCGCTCTGTCCCAGGCTGAGGATCGCGCCGGCACTGAACGAGGTGATGCCGAGTCGAGTGCGCGAGAGGGTCAGAGATTGACCGAACAGCGTGGAGGGCAGCGGAACAACACGCATTCGCGACGGGTATTCGATTCGCGAAAGCGCACTTCGCCAGGCGACCCATAGCGCGCCTTCTCGATCGATGACGACCGCCTGAGCCCCGACACCGACACCCAGTTCCGAGGGATCGATCCGATCGACCAGTTCGCCTTGCAGGTCGAGAATCGCGACGCCGCCGTTTTCCTCCGGAAGTGCGAGCCGATTGGGCGATGCCAGCAACCCGATCCCGATTTGCCGACTGACCATGTTCGAGTCCAGTGCAGCAATGCGAGTGGGGGCATGTCCATTGTTCCAACGCCACAGGCTGTGGGGCAGGTTCGTGACGACCGTGTAGATTCCCGGTTCCGGCTCGACCATGGTTGTGATGGAGTCGGCCGCAAAAGCCTCGCCGCCCGGAAGCAGTTCTGGCCCGTCGAGCGTGACCCGGTAAACCCCGAGGTCGGCAATCTGGATCAGGATGCCTTGGCTTGTCTGGAACAGGCGCCCGAATTCCCGCTGGTTCGTTCTGAAGACGCGGAAGCCGGCGGCTGAACGACAGACGAGCCGACGGACCGATCGGGCACACCATTGGGCATCGTCCTCTGCGAATTCCCAGAAGTCGTTGCTGCCATGCAGTTCATTGGGAATTTCTCGATTGACGTCGATGAACTGCTCTGCGTGTCGCGGGTCGGGTACGACGAGCAGGGATTCGGCGCCGCCGACGACCAATGCGCCTGAGCGCGTCACGCCAAGCATCGTCACTGCATTGCGCAGCGGCAGCGGAAGGCGCCGCCAGCGAAGGCCGTCGAATTCGATCACGCCGGATTGGTCGCCCGCATAGATCAATCCTTCCTTGGATTGAACGATCGAAACGAACGGCGGGTTTGGATATTCGTCGCCCAGCCGGATTTGCCGAATGTCCCAGGAGCGCGACGGAAAACTGCCAAATTCGCCCGCGCGCGCAATGGCAAGCACGAAAATCGACAGGACGAACAGAAGTAGGCGGCGCAGCGACATGCGGTCTGATCGGCACGAATCGGCAGAACATAGAGAGTCGCGAATTGACGCGCAATGGGCCGATGCGTAGGCTCCAAATCCGATGCGGCATTTCGCCGCGGATGACCGGAGGGGTGCGATGAGCGAGATTGCCAAGGCGGGAGCGGTGGTGGTTCCAGCGACACTGATCGATCAATTGAAGGACATGGCCAAGCGTGGCGATGTCGGCGCTGGAAGCGCGCCCCAGCAGATTCCCACGCCAACGCCCCGTCCCTCGCCCGGCCCGGTCATCACGACCTGACGCAGCGGCACGTCCATGCAACTGGAAACGCTGGGGTTGGCTCTCAACCCCTGCGCCAGCATCAGCGTACAAGGCGGCTCCGAGCCGCCTTTGTTCTTGGTGCGGGCGCCCATCAAGGGGGCGCAGTTCAGCGAGCGGCTGGTGAAGCCGGACGAGTTGCCCGAGGCGCACGGCTTCCTGGCGGCGGCCCTGATTCGAGGCGAGCCGGTCGATCGGATTTCCGAGCAAGGCATTGCCGAACTGCGTGACATCGGCCTGTTGGCGCCGGTCGACGCGTTGCCGCGCGCCGTGGCATACGACCTCGGCAGCGACCGCCTCGCCGGCCATGTCGAGGTGCGTGATGATGCCGAAAGCCGCGCGCACTTCGAGCGCGAAGGGTTCGCCATGCTCGATGGCTTGTTGCCGGCCGACGAAGTCGTCGAACTCGGGCGTTATTACCAGTCGCTGGCCGAGGAAGGCTTTCTTCAACTCGACGACGATCGCGGCAGCCGCCGCCATGTCGCGCACAGCCACCCGGTCGCCGATTTCTGGCACCGCCAACTGAACGAGCGCGTCTCCCATCTGGTCGGGCGCGCGACCAAGCCGTCCTACAGCTTCGTTTCGCTGTATCTCGAGGGCGGCGAGCTGAAGTGGCATGTCGATCGCCCGCCCTGCGAATACACGATCACCCTGCTGATCGACTATGCGCCGCTCGATGAGGCCGGTTCTTCGCCCTGGGCCCTCAAGCTGCGCGCGCGCGACGGCAGCACCCGCGAGATCCACCAGCGCGTCGGCGATGCCCTGATCTTCAAGGGCCGCGAGCTGAAACACAGTCGCGAGGTATTGCCGGAAGGGCATCGTTCGGCCTCGCTGCTGTTCCACTTCGTCGATGCCGACTACGACGGCGTCATGACGTGAGCCTGGAGGCACCGGTGCATCGCGTCGAAGCCTTCTTCAAGCGTCTCGGCGACGACATCGCGGCCACGCTCGGCGACACGCGCGAGTCGGTCTACGCCGGCCTGGAGCGGGTCGCGGCGGAGAAGCTTGCCGAGCACAATCCTTCGGCCCACGTCAGCCACGCCGACCTCGTCGACTACGTGCTCGGCGCCGATGTCCTGTGCAAGCAGGCCGACCTCGACGCACGCTTCGCCGAGCCGCCGCTGTCGCTCTACAACGGCGGGCATTTCGACATCTCGGCCCTGACCTGGCTCGACGGCACCACCAGCATTCACCAGCATGCCTTCTGCGGCGCCTTCCACGTGCTGGCCGGGTCCAGCATCCACAGCCGCTACCGATTCCGCGCCTGGAAGGTGCCGGAGTCGCACCAGCGGGCGATCGCCGGCGATCTCGAGCTGATCGACATCGAAGTGCTGCGTGCCGGCGACACGCGTGTCATCCGGCGCGGCGCGTCGCTGATCCACGCGCTGTTCCACATGATCCGCCCGTCCGTGACCATCGTCATCCGCACCATCACCGACGAACCGGGCGCCGAGGTCCAGTACGACTACCGCTGGCCGGGACTGGCCTTCGATCCGTTCCACAAGCACGCGCCGACGATCCGCAAGCAGCAGTATCTGCGGATGTTGCGCACCATGAATGCCGACACCGTCCAGACGCACCTCGAACGGGTCTTGCCCGAGGCGGATCTGTGTCTCGCGCATGCCCTGGTATCCGAGCAGGTCCAGATCAGCGCCAACATCGACGAGGCCCGACGCCTGTCGGCGTTGTGCACGCGGCTGGCGCCGGCGGAGCGCGAACTGCTGCGCCGGGCCGCGCACGGCGACCTGCTGAGCCGCAGCCTGATCGACCTGCGGCGCAAGCTGCACGAGCCGCAGCATCGCCTGCTGCTGGCCCTGCTGCTCAACGTGTTCGATCGCAGCGAGGTGTTGCGACTGGTCCGGCGCGAAACCGGATGCGCCGATCCGGTCTCCCAGGTCTGCACCTGGATCGCCGAAATGAGCGGCATGACCGGGCGTTATCCGAACCTGATCGGCCTCGACTTCAACGCCACCGCGCTCGAGATGCTCGGCGGCATGTGGGCGGGTTCGGGCTTTGCGGACAGCCTGCGCCAGCTCGCCGACCGCCACGGCGAAGCCGCCGTGAGCCCGCATCGTGCGGACCTGCGCGCCCTGTTCTGCGCCTTGCGCGAATGCGCGCTGTTTCACGCCGTCTTCGCGGATCTGTCGGCCGACGATCCGTGATCGATTGCAAAGATTGATGGATCGAACCTCGACCTAGACCAAAGACCAATGCAGGCGGGCGCACGCGCCGCCCATGCACGCTGCGGTCGGGATAGAATTCCCCAATGCCCGGCGATCCACGAGCCACGACGACCCCCATTCCCTCGCTGGATCTCGGCCAGTTGCGCCGTACCTGCCGCGCCTGCGCCCTGCACGCGCTGTGCCTGCCGGCGTCGATCTCTGCGGACGAACTGAATTCCCTGGACGCCATCGTGCGTGCGCGGCGACCGCTCGACCGCGGCCAGCAGCTGTTCGCGAGCGGCGCGCGTTTCCAGTCGCTGTACGTCGTGCGTTCCGGCTCGTTCAAGACCACGCTGGAGACGAACAGCGGCGAGCAGCAGGTGCTCGGCTTCCACCTGCCGGGCGAGATCATCGGCTTCGATGCCTTGTCCGACGACGTGCATCGCTGCAACGCCGAGGCGCTGGAGCGCTCCTCGGTCTGCGACGTGCCGTTCGCCCAGCTCGACGAGTTCGCCTCGAGCGTGCCCGGCCTGCGGCGCCAGCTGATGCGCATCGCCAGCCGCGAAGTGGTCAAGGACCACGAGCACCTGATGATGATGGGGCGCAAGCAGGCCCAGGAGCGGCTCGCGATCTTCCTGCGCAGCCTGTCCGAGCGTTATCGCAACCTGCATCGCGCCCCGGACCTGCTGGAGCTGCCGATGTCGCGGCACGAACTCGCGAACTATCTCGGCCTGGTGGTCGAGACCGTCAGCCGCCTGTTCACCCGCTTCGAGGAACTCGGCGTGCTGGCCGTGAACCGCAAGCAGATCCGCATCGTCGACTTCGCCCGGCTCGACGAACTCGCCGGCGAACCCTCGCCCAATCTCGAAAGCGAAGCCTGCTGAGCGACTACTTCACGCAGTAGTCGTCGCCCGCCAGCGCCATCGATACGGCGTGGTCGTGGGCGTGGCCGCGATGCTTGTACGGCAGCCACAGGCTGAGTCCGGCCAGGGCCAGCGCCACGGCGGCGCCGAGGCCGCGCAGCCAGGGCGAGAGCCGCACCTGGTCGACGCGGCGAGCGCCGAGGTCGAGCGCGCCGAGCGCGAAGGTCGAGGCCAGGCCGAAGGCGGCCATGATCGCCGCGCCGCCGAGCGCCGAACCCTGGGTCGCCGCGATCATCAGCATGGCGTAACTCAGGCCGCAGGGCATGAACCCCCACAAGGCGCCGAGCGCGAAGGCGCGCGGTGCGGTCGAGGCCGGCAGGAAACGACGGGTCAACGGCTGCAGCCGCGACCACAGCAGGCCCCCGAGCTCGGATGCCCAGGGCAGGCGCAGGTTGGGCCGGATCAGGCGCGCGGCCAGCCACAGCCAGGACAAGGCGAACAGCACCTGCAGCGCGAGCCGCAGCATGCCGCTCTGGCCGACGAAGAGCAGGGTTTGCCCGAGGCCGCCCATGGCGGCGCCGGCCAGGGTGTAGGACGCGACGCGGCCCAGTTGCCGGGCGACGACGAAACCGGCTTGCGGCGGCGATGCCCGCGACAAGGCCACGCTGATCGTGCCGCACATCGCCAGGCAATGCGCGGCGCCAGCGAGACCCGCCGTGAACGCGGCGACCGTGGCGACCGCCAGGCTCATGACTCGTCGCCGTCCTTGTCCTGCGGCCCGGCGTCCTCGTCCAGGGCGCGGAAGCCGGGCGTGTCGAGGTCGTCGAACTGGCCGCTGTCGACCGCCCAGAAGAAGGCCCAGACCGCCAGCCCGATCAGGAGCAGGCTGATCGGCACCAGCACCAGCAGGATGTTCATGCGACGCGCTCCCGCATCGGGGTTCCGGCGTCCGACATGGGGATGCGCGGGCCATGGCGCAAGCGCAGCGCGTTCAACGTGACCAGCAGGGAACTCGCCGCCATGCCCACCGCGGCCAGCCACGGCGACATCACGCCGGCGACCGCGAACGGCACGATCGCGAGGTGGTAGCCGATCGACCAGGCCAGGTTCTGGCGGGCGATGCGGCGCGCGCGCTTCGCGGTATCGACCAGCAGGCGCACCAGGCGCAGGTCGTCGCGCAGCAGCAGCACGTCGGCGTGGCATTGCGCGATCGCGGCGCCGCCGCCCATGGCCACGCCGACGTCGGCCGCGGCCAGCGACTCGGCATCGTTCAAGCCGTCGCCGATCATCATGATGCGGTGGCCGTCGTCGCGCAGCGCATGGATGGCGGCGCGCTTCTGATCCGGCGTGAGGCGGCCGCGACCGGTGATGCCGAGCGTGCCTGCGAGCGCGGCGACGGCTTCGGGATGGTCGCCGGAGAGCAGTTCGACCCGGGCGAAATCCTGCCAGTCGCGCACCGCCGCGGTGGCCTCGGCGCGGGCCCGGTCGGCGATGCGGAAGCGCGCGGCGACGCCGCGTTCGCCGGCGAGCACGATGGCGTCGCCGTCGGCATCGCCGAACCAGTCGCCGCGTCCGAGCCGCCAATGGGCACCGTCGACGATGCCGTCGACGCCGGCGCCGGCCTCGGTCCTCGCGTCGGTCACCGCGAGGCCGGCGTCGAACTCGCGGAACGCATGCGCGATCGGATGGCGATGGCCGCGTTCGAGCGCAGCGGCGATGGCCAGCGCGCGTTCGCGCGGCATCGCGGCATCGACGAGCTCGACCGCGACCAGGCGCGGCCGGCCCTCGGGCAGGGTGCCGGTCTTGTCGGTGACGATGCGGTCGATGCGCGTGGTCCGCGCCAGCGCGTCCGGACTGGTGACGATCACGCCCTGCTTCGCCAGCATCGCTTGGGCGGCGGCGAGGCTGGCCGGCAGC
>CALMWD010000485.1 GCA_937873105.1 uncultured Rhodanobacteraceae bacterium | reverse complement strand
ATCCATGATCCGCCACTTCTTGAACACCCAGGACCTGAGTCGCGCCGAACTCGATGCGCTGCTCGACGAGGCCGCGCGCCTGAAGCAGTCACCGCTCGGCCAGGATCTGGCCGGGCGCACGATCGCGCTGCTGTTCTTCAACCCGTCGATGCGCACGCGCAGCTCGTTCGAGATCGGCGCCTGGCAGTTGGGCGCCCATGCCGTGGTGCTGGCGCCGGGCAAGGACGCCTGGGGCATCGAATTCGAGCCGAACGCGGTGATGGACGGCGATGCCGAGGAACACGTGGCCGAGGTCGCGCAGGTGCTGTCGCGCTACTGCGATCTGATCGGCGTGCGTGCGTTCCCGAAGTTCCGCGACTGGGCCTACGACCGCGAGGACAAGGTGCTCAAAGCCTTTGCGCAGCACTCGCGGGTGCCGGTGATCAACCTCGAGACGATCACGCATCCGTGCCAGGAGCTCGCCCATGCGCTGACCCTGCGCGAGAAGTTCGGCAAGGACCTGCGCGGCAAGAAGTACCTGCTGACCTGGACCTGGCACCCGAAGCCGCTGAACACGGCGGTGGCGAACTCGGCGCGGACCAGCGCCACCCGCATGCGCATCGACGTGACCCTGCTGTGCCCGACGCCCGAGTATGTGCTGGACGACCGCTACATCGGCTGGGCGCAAGCCAACGTGGCCGAAAGCGGCGGTTCGTTCGCCGGCAGCCACGACATCGAATCCGCCTACGCCGGCGCCGACGTGGTCTATGCCAAGAGCTGGGGCGCGCTGCCGTATTTCGGCGCCTGGGAAGGAGAGGCGCCCATGCGCGCCATGCTCAAGCACTTCATCGTCGACGAGGAAAAGATGGCGCTGACCAACAACGGCCTGTTCTCGCACTGCCTGCCGTTGCGCCGGAACATCAAGGCCACGGACGGCGTGATGGACGCGCCTTACTGCGTCGCCGTCGATGAAGCCGAAAACCGCCTGCACGTGCAGAAGGCGGTCATGAAACAACTCATTCGTTGGAAATCCGGAGCACAGGCATGAGCAAGCAGGTGGTTCTCGCATTCTCGGGCGGACTCGACACCAGTTTCTGCATTCCCTACCTGCAGGAGCGCGGTTATGCGGTGCATACGGTGTTCGCCGATACCGGCGGCGTCGATGCCGAGGAG
Source organism: uncultured Rhodanobacteraceae bacterium (assembly GCA_937873105.1). Lineage (GTDB taxonomy): Bacteria > Pseudomonadota > Gammaproteobacteria > Xanthomonadales > Ahniellaceae > JADKHK01. The sequence goes on along the minus strand of CALMWD010000485.1, from coordinate 8,482 downwards.
CGCGCCTACATCGAGCAGCGCGCGGCCGAACTCGGTGCCGCCTCGCATCGCACCGTCGACATCGCCCAGCCGATCTGGGACTCCTTCGTCGTGCCGCTGATCCAGGGCGGGCAGTGGTACCAGGGCCAGTATCCGCTGCTGGTCTCGGACCGCTACCTGATCGTCGAGCATTCGCTGAAACGCTGCGCAGAACTCGGGACGCGTGTCTTCGCGCATGGCTGCACCGGCATGGGCAACGACCAGGTGCGTTTCGACCTGACCGTGAAGGCGCTCGGCGACTACGAGATCCTGGCGCCGATCCGCGAGATCCAGCGCGAGGTCGGCGAGGTCCGCAAGTACGAACGCGAATACCTGGAAGCGCGCGGCTTCGGCGTGCGCGACAAGGTCAAGGCCTACACGATCAACGAAAACGTGCTCGGCGTGACCCTGTCCGGCGGCGAAATCGACCGCTGGGAAGAACCGGGCCCCGGCGCGCGCGGCTGGTGCAAGCCGCGCGATCAATGGCCGACGCAGGCACTGCGTCGCACGATCCGCTTCGAACAGGGCGTCGCCGTGGCCATCGACGGCGTGGCGATGCCTGGACCGGCCATCCTCGCGCAACTGAATCGCGAATTCGCCGACTACGGCGTGGGTCGCGGCATGTACACCGGCGACACGACGATCGGTCTCAAGGGACGCATCGTCTATGAAGCGCCGGCGCTGGCCGTGCTCGCCTGCGCGCACAACGCGCTGGAAGAGGCGGTGCTGACCAAGGCGCAGAACCGCTTCAAGCCGCAGATCGCGCAGAAGTGGGTGGAACTGGCCTACGAGGGCTTCTTCCACGATCCGCTGAAGCGCGACTGTGAGGCTTTCATCGCATCGAGCCAGGCGCGGGTGACCGGTGAAGTGACGGTGGAAACGCTGGGCGCCAAGGTCGATGCGGTGAAGATCGTGTCGGACTACCTGCTCACGAGCCGCGGCGCGACCTATGCGCAGTCGGCGAACTGGGGCGTGGCCGAGGCCGAGGGCTTCATCCAGCTCTATGGCATGTCGTCGAGCTTGTGGGCCGAGAAGGGCAGGGGCGCGGGTGCGTGACGCGATCCTGAGCCAACTCGAGCGACTGGTCTCGTTCGACACGCGCAATCCGCCGCGACGGATCGACGAGGGCGGCATCTTCGCGTATTGCGCGTCGCAACTCGCGGGCTTCGAGGTGCGGATCCGCGACCATGGCGCCGGCGCCGTCAGCCTGTTCGCGACGCGCGGCCAACCGCGCGTGCTGGTGAACGTGCACCTCGATACCGTGCCGTCGAGCCCGGCGTGGACGGCGGATCCGCATGTCTTGCGCGTCGAGGGCGATCGCGCGATCGGTCTGGGTGCCTGCGACATCAAGGGCGCCGCGGCGGTATGGCTGGCCGTCGTGCAACAGGTGCAGGGCGACATCGCGCTGCTGTTCACCAGCGACGAGGAAGCGAACGACGCCCGTGGCGTCGCCGCCTTCCTGGCCGAAAAGCACGCGTTCGACGCGGTGCTGGTCGCCGAGCCGACGAACTGCGAAGCCGTGCTCGCGCATCGCGGCATCAGTTCGGTGCTGGTGAACTTCGCGGGTCACGCGGGGCATGCCAGCGGCGCGAACGCGATGCTCGATTCCGCCCTGCACCAGGCCGTGCGTTTCTCGAACGCCTTGCTCGATCGCGTCGCGGCGGACCAGGCCCTGCGTTTCGGCGGGCTCACCGGGTTGCGCCTCAACATCGGCCGCATCGAGGGAGGCATCAAGGCCAACATGATCGCGCCGACGACGGAACTGCGCTTCGGGTTCCGGCCCTTGCCGTCGCAGGACATCGATCGCCTGCATGCCGATTTCCGCGCGGTGTTGCCGGTGGCCGAGCGTGCGCTCTATCAGGAAACGTTTCGCGGCCCGTCCTTGCCGAGCGGCGACGTGGCGACGGCCGAGGAACGACGTCTCGCCGCGCGCGACATCGCCGATGCATTGGGCTTGCCGATCGGCAATGCCGTCGACTTCTGGACCGAGGCCTCGCTGTTTTCGCAGGCCGGCTACCACGCACTGGTGTTTGGCCCGGGCGACATCGCCCAGGCGCACACCGTGGACGAATGGGTCGCGATCGAACAGCTCGAACGCGCCGCTCAGCACTATTCGAAGGTGATCCAACATGGACTCGGCTAAGGACGTGCGCCCCGTCATCCTGCGCCTGCTCTCGGGCATCGGCAGCGCCAAGGAGATCAACCAGTACCTGAAGCGCTTCTCGCAGCTCGATGCCGAGCGCTTTGCCGTCGTCAAGGTCGGCGGCGCCATCCTGCGCGACGAGATCGACGATCTCGCCTCCGCGCTCGCCTTCCTGCAGCAGGTCGGGCTCACGCCGATCGTGGTCCACGGCGCCGGCCCGCAGTTGAACGAGGAACTGGCCACGGCCGGGATCGAGACGCCGATCCGCGACGGACTGCGCGTGACCTCGCCGGAAGCACTCGCTGTCGTGCGTCGCGTCTTCCATGCGGAGAACCTGAAGCTGGTCGAAGCCTTGCATGCGGTCGGTGCGCGGGCGAGCGCCATCGTCGGCGGCGTGTTCGAAGCCGAGGTGCTGAACAAGCGCAGGTTCGGCCTGGTCGGCAAGGTCGCGAACATCGACCTGACGCCGATCCAGGCGAGCCTGCGCGCCGGTTCGATCCCGATCATCGCTTCGCTCGGCGAAACCCCGGGCGGGCAGATCCTCAACATCAATGCCGACATGGCCGCGAACGAACTGGTCGTGCGCCTGAAGCCCTACAAGATCGTGTTCCTGACCGGCACCGGCGGCCTGCTCGACGGCGACGGCGAACTGATCGACTCGATCAACCTGAGCACCGACCTGGAGGCGCTGCGCGCTGCGCCCTGGCTGCATTCGGGCATGCGCCTGAAGATCGAGCAGATCGCCGACCTGCTCGACCGCCTGCCGCTGTCGAGTTCGGTCTCGATCACGCGCCCGGCCGAACTGGCCAAGGAACTGTTCACGCATCGCGGTTCCGGCACCCTGGTCCGGAAGGGCGAGAAGATCCGGGTGCACACGACATGGTCGACGCTCGACAGGAAGAAGCTGCAGGCCCTGATCGAGTCCGGCTTCCGCCGCAAGCTGACGCCGGACTGGTTCGAGAAGACGCGGCTGCTGCGCTGCTATGTCTCCGAGAATTATCGTGCCGCACTCGTCATCACCCTGGATGAAGGCATGCCGCACCTAGACAAGTTCGCGGTCGCCGACGATGCCCAGGGCGAGGGCCTCGGCAAGGCCGCCTGGCAGGTCATGCGCGCGCAAACGCCGAAGCTGTTCTGGCGCTCGCGGCCGGACAATGCCGTCAACGAGTTCTACACCGACGAGTGCGACGGTTGCCTGAAGGGCGAGAAGTGGACCGTGTTCTGGTATGGCCTCGAGTCCTTCGACGAAATCGAACGGGCCGTCCATCATTGCCGCGCCCGGCCGGCCACGCTGAAAGGATGAACATGCTCGGAGCGATCGATTCCACCTGGTGGGTCCAGCCGGTGTCCCTGTCGAACCGGCACGTGTCCCTGGCGCCGTTGCGATTGGAGCATGCGGAGGCATTGGGTCGCGCCGCCGCCGACGGCGAACTATGGCGGCTGTTCTACACCTCGGTGCCCTCGCCGGCGACCGTGCACGACTACGTGGTGCAGGCGCTGCAGCAGCAGACCAGCGGCTGGGCCGTCGCCTTCGTCGTGCGCGACGCGAACGGCGAGATCGTCGGCACCACGCGCTACTGCAACATCGACGCGGCCAACAGGCGCCTGGAGATCGGCTGGACCTGGTATGCGCAGCGTGTCCAGCGCACGGCCCTGAACACGGCGGCGAAGCATTTGTTGCTGGCCCATGCGTTCGAGACTCTCGGCGCCGGCGCGGTCGAGTTGCGCACCAGTTTCATGAACCACCGCTCGCGTGCGGCGATCGCCCGCCTGGGCGCGAAGCAGGACGGCATCCTGCGCAACCACATGAAGCTGCCGGACGGCGGCTATCGCGATACCGTCGTGTTCTCGATCCTTGAATCGGAATGGCCGGCGGTGAAACGCAATCTGCAATACCTGCTGGACACGGGTGGACGGCGATGACGACGAAACGGATCGGGCTGGTCGGCGCGCGCGGCCACGTCGGACAGGAACTGCTGAAGCTGGTGGCCGACCACGGCGGTCTCGAACTCGACTTCGTGGTGTCGCGCGAGTGGGCGGGCCAGGAAGTCGTCGTCGGCGAACGGAAGCCGGTCGGGCTGTTGCGCGATGAACACCTGAGCCCCGAAGCCATCGCGAAACGCCCGGTCGACGCCATCGTGTTGGCTTTGCCGAACGGGCGCGCGGCCGAGTACGTCGCAGCGATCGACGCCGCCGGCCGCGCTCCGGTCCTGGTCGATCTGAGCGCCGACCATCGCTTCGACGATCGCTGGTACTACGGCCTGCCGGAGCTGACCCGGGCGGGCGCGGCGGGGCAGCGGCGCATCGCCAATCCGGGTTGTTCCGCGACCGCGATGCAACTGGCGCTGGCGCCGATCACGGACCTGCTGGATGGCCCGGTGCAGTGCTTCGGCGTGTCCGGGTACAGCGGTGCGGGGACCACGCCCAGCGACAAGAACGATCCATTCAAGCTCAGGGACAACCTGATGCCCTACAGCCTGGTCGGGCATCTGCACGAGCGCGAAGTGACGCGCCACCTCGCGCATGCGGTCGAGTTCATGCCGCACGTCGCGCCGCATTTCCGCGGCATCACGATGACCGTGAATGCGCATCTGAACCCGCGTTGCGACGTCGAGACCCTGTACGAGCGCTTCCGCGACCGCTACGACGTCGAGCCGCTGATCGGCATCCGCGACGAGGCGCCGTGGGTGTCGAACATCGCGAACCGGCATGGCGTCCTGATCGGCGGCATCGAAGTGACTCCCGACGGACGGCGCGCCGTGGTCGTCAGCGTGCTCGACAACCTGCTCAAGGGCGCGGCGACCCAGGCGATGCAGAACCTCAACCTCGCGCTCGGCTTCGAAGAACTGCAGGGGGTGATGCTGTGACGGCGCCGATCTGGAACAAGGCCGGCGTCGAGATCGATGCCGAACTGATGCGCTTCACCGCCGGCGAGGACGTGCGCCTGGACCGCGCGCTGTTCGTGCACGACATCGCCGCCAGCGCCGCCCATGCGCGCGGCCTGGCGCGCATCGGCCTGCTCGATGCCGGTGAATGCGCGCAGCTCGAATCCGGACTGGCCGCCCTGGCCGAAGCCTTCGCGTCCGGCGCCTTCGTGCTCGACGAACGCTTCGAGGACGGCCACAGCGCGATCGAAGCCTGGCTGACCGAGCGCTTGGGCGATCTCGGGCGCAAGATCCACGCCGGCCGCAGCCGCAACGACCAGGTGCTCGCGGCCTTGCGCCTGTGGCTGAGGGCGCAGTTGCGCCAGCTGCAGTCGCGCTGCGTCGCCATCGCCGAGCTCGCGTTGGCGCGGGCACAGCGCGAAGGCGATCTGCCGATGCCGGGATATACCCACCTGCAACGCGCGATGGTGTCCTCGACCGGCCTGTGGTGGGCCGCGCTGGCGGAGAGCTTCATCGACAACGCCGAACTTGCGCGACAGACCCTGCAATGGATCGACGCCAATCCGCTGGGCACCGCCTCCGGTTATGGCGTGAACCTGCCCCTGGACCGTGACGGCGTCGCTGCCGACCTCGGCTTCGAACGCCTGCTGGTCAATCCGATCGCGGCGCAGTTGTCGCGCGGCAAGTACGAATGGCAGGCGCTGGCGGCCCTGGCCCAGGCGCTCGGCGACGTCCGTCGTTTTGCCTGGGACCTGAGCCTGTTCGCGACCGCGGAATTCGACTTCGTCGCGCTGCCGAACGCGTTCACCACCGGTTCCTCGCTGATGCCGAACAAGCGCAATCCGGATGTCGTCGAACTGCTGCGCGCCAGCCCCTCGGTCGTGCATGGCGCGATGCAGGAATTGCAGTCGTTGTCATCGCTGCCGCCGGGGTATCACCGCGACATGCAGGCCGGGAAGGGCCCGTTGCTGCGCGCGTTCGCGCACGGTCTGGATGCGCTGGCGATCGCCGTGCGCGTGTTCGACGCCATCGCCTGGAAACCCGAGCGACTGCGCGCCGCGATCGACGCCGGCATGTATGCCACCGACCGTGCCATCGAACTGACCCTGGCCGGCCTGCCGTTTCGCGAAGCCTATCGCCAGGCCGCCGACATCGCCGGCGATCCGGTGCAGCGTTGCCCGGAAGACAGCCTGAGGGCGCGTGCTTCGCCGGGCGCGGCCGCGGACCTCGGCTTGGAGCGGCTTCATGCACGCCTCTCGCCGCTGAAACACGCGTTCTGAGGACTGGCGCCGGGTTCGGAAAGGTTGCAGTCGGTAACATGCGGGCTTTGACATGGAGGGAACCATGCCCCGCATTTCCGTGGTCATTCCGTCCCGCCTGCAGGGGCCCTCGCAGGACCCGGCCTCGCCCTGGTTCGTCCAGCGTTCGGTGGCCTGCGTGCGCGGTCAGTCGATCTTCAAGAAGGGTTTCGAGCCCGAAGTCATCGTCGGCGTGGACCCGGGCATGTCCGGCCTCGCCAACCAGCGGCTGGCCACGACGGCCATCGTCGCCGAAGGTGCCGAACGCCTGCAGGCATCGGCGCTGAATGCCGGCATCGCCAGGATCAGCGGCGACTACGTCGCCTTCCTCGAGGACGACGATCTGTGGGAACCGACCTATCTGGAGCGGGCGATCGCCCAGTTCGGGCAGTTCCAGTTCGTGTCGTCCACCCACCTCGAACGAACCGTGGACGGCACCATCGTGCGCATCCAGGACTATCCCACGCCATCGTCCTGGGTCATGCCGCGGGCGACGCTGGAGCGCGTCGGCGGTTTCGATCCGGACTACCGCTGGCATCTGGACAGCGAGTGGATCGGACGACTGAACGCCTTGCGGACGCCGCGCGTGCATTTCGTCGAGGCCACCGCGCCGATCGAACTCGACGCCATCAGCAGCGTGCGCCCGACGCTGTGGGCCATTCTGCAGAGTGCCGCGGAGTTCACGTCGTTCCTGCGCCACGAATCGCCCTGGCCGCTGGTGATGCGTACCGTGCATCCGGGCTCGGGCATGGCCCAGATCGCCGCCAGCGAAGCCAAGCAGGCGCAGAGCAAGGAAGAGTATCAACGCATGATGCAGCGGTTCGGCGGCATCCCCTGGTGAAAGAATGCGCGGGCCGGAAACGCGAACGCCACCCGAAGGTGGCGTTCGCGTCTGGATTGGTCGGGGTGACAGGATTCGAACTTGCGACTTCTACCTCCCGAAGGTAGCGCTCTACCAGGCTGAGCTACACCCCGAAACGTGAGGGCGCGCATCTTAGCGAGGCGTTCGCGGCGTGGCAACACCCGGCCGGCGATGACGTTCATTCTGCTAGCCTTCGCGGTCTTCCGGCCTGACCCGAACCGCGCCCATGAGCCTGACCAAACCCCGCACCATGCCCGGTGTGCTCGAACTGCTGCCGCTGGAACAGATCGCGTTCCAGGGCACGCTCGACCTGATCCGCCGCAACTTCGAACGCTTCGGTTTCCTGCCCGTCGAAACCCCGGCGATCGAGCTCAGCGACGTGCTGCTGACCAAGACCGGCGGCGAAACCGAACGCCAGGTCTATTTCGTGCAGTCGACCGGCAGCCTGAAGCAGGGCGACGAGCCGGAACTGGCCTTGCGCTTCGACCTGACCGTGCCGCTGGCGCGTTACGTCGCCGAGCACGAACACCAGTTGCAGTTCCCGTTCCGTCGCTACCAGATGCAGCGCGTCTACCGCGGCGAGTCGGCCCAGCGCGGCCGTTTCCGCGAGTTCTACCAGTGCGACATCGACGTGATCGGCAAGGACGCGTTGTCGGTGCGTTTCGATGCGGAATTGCCGGCGGTGATCTACGGCATCTTCTCGGAACTGGCGATCGGCCCGTTCACGATCCAGATGAACAACCGCAAGCTGATGCGCGGCTTCTTCGAGCGCGTCGGCATCGCCGATCCCGAACTGCAGGGACTGGTCCTGCGCGAGGTCGACAAGATCGACAAGCGCGGCGAACAGTACGTGCGCGACACGCTGACGGGAGAAGCGTTCAAGCTGCCGGCGGATGCCGTTGCGCAGATCCTCGCCTTCATCTCGCAGCGTTCGATCGGCCATGACGACGCCATCGCCAGGCTCGACGCGCTCGGCGGCGGCAATGCCATGCTCGAAGCCGGCATCGCGGAGCTGAAGGAAGTGCTGGCCTTCGTCCGTGCGCTGGGTGTGCCGGAAACGCATTACGCGATCAACTTCTCGATCGCGCGCGGCCTCGACTACTACACCGGCACGGTTTACGAGACGACGCTGAACGATCATCCGCAGATCGGTTCGATCTGCTCGGGCGGCCGCTACGAGAATCTGGCCTCGCACTACACGAAGTCGAAGCTGCCGGGCGTCGGCATCTCGATCGGTCTGACGCGATTGTTCTGGCAGTTGCGCGAAGCCGGATTG
>CALMWD010000484.1 GCA_937873105.1 uncultured Rhodanobacteraceae bacterium | reverse complement strand
CACGATGGAGCAGATCGTCGTCTTCCTGCCGGCGCTGTTCCTGTCGGCGGCCTACGGCTTCGGCGCGGACTGGATGTCGGCGGCGCTCGGCGTCGTCTATCTCGCCGGTCGCCAGATCTACTTCCTGAGTTACGTGCGCGATCCGAAGTCGCGCGGGCTCGGCTTCGTGCTGACGGTGCTGCCGGGCGCGATCCTCCTGGTCAACGCCGCGGCCGGCGCGATCGCGGCGCTGCGCTGATTCAGCGCGCGAACACGAAGGCGGCGCCGGCGGCGATCAGCGCGAAGCCGACGAGGTGGTTCCAGCGCAGCGGCTCGCCGAGGAACCAGACCGCGAATACCACGAACACGCTCAGCGAGATCACTTCCTGGATGGTCTTGAGTTGCGCGGCCGAATACACGGCATGGCCGTAGCGGTTGGCCGGCACCTGCAGCAGGTATTCGAAGAAGGCGATGCCCCAGCTCGCGAGGATGACGATCCACAGCGGGTGCGCCTTGTACTTGAGGTGTCCGTACCAGGCGAACGTCATGAACACGTTCGACGCGAGCAGCAGCGCGATCGGCGTCCAGTAGGGGTTCATCGGCGTTCGCTCAGCCGTTGTCGCCTTCGAGGAAGCGTGCTTCGTACATCAGCGCCTGGATGCGCTGCTCCTGGCCCTCGACGAACATCACGCCGAGATGGTCGAAGGCGGTACGCACCACCCGGGCCGCGACGCCGATCACGGTGTCCTGGTCGAGCATGAAGAACACCCGGACCTGGTCCGGCGCCGGATTCGGCCAACGCTTGGGCTTGCCGAGGCGGGCGCCTCCGGCGGACAGGTCCCACACCTCGCTCAGATAGCCCTCGTCGCCGAGGACCAGCATGGCGGCGGTGAACACGTCCTTGCGAGGGTGGCGGCGTTTCTCGGAGAGGTCCATGGTGCGACCTTATCGGGCAGGGCGGCCACGCGGCAAGCCGGCCGGAAGCGCGGCTTCACGGTGCATGCACATCCGTGGATGTTTACTCTTCACAACTGTGAAGGAGGCTGCCATGACGCTTCAAGACGAATCCCAAGGCCTGGTCCTGCTGGTCGAGGACAATCGCGGCATCGCCGAAATGGTCGGCGAGTTCCTGGAACGCCGCGGATACAGCGTCGACTACGCCGCCGACGGCGTGTCCGGCCTGCGCCTCGCCTCGAGCGAGCCCTACGACGTGATCGTGCTCGACCTGATGCTGCCGGGCCTGGACGGCCTGGAACTCTGCCGGCGCCTGCGCAACGACGCCAAGAAGTCGACTCCGGTGCTGATGCTGACCGCGCGCGACACGCTCGACGACAAGCTGGTCGGCCTCGATGCCGGCGCCGACGACTACCTGGTCAAGCCGTTCGAGATCCGCGAGCTGGAAGCGCGCATCCGCGCCCTGATCCGGCGCGACCGGCGCATGGTCTCGACCGAGGTCCTGCGCGTCGGCGACCTCGTGCTCGACACCGCCACCCTGCGCGCGACCCGCGCCGGCAAGGACCTGGCGTTGTCGCCGATCGGCCTGAAGCTGCTGACCATCCTGATGCGCGAATCGCCGCGCGTGGTCACGCGCCGCGACATCGAACGCGAGGTCTGGGGCGACCTGCTGCCCGATTCCGACACCTTGCGCAGCCACCTCTACAACCTGCGCAAGATCATCGACAAGCCGTTCGAGAAGCAGCTCCTGCACACCATCCACAGCGCCGGCTACCGCCTGGCCGATCTCGATGCCGAACTCGTCGCGGCCAAAGCCGGCTGACACGCCCGCGGGACGCGGGCTGCGCGGGCGATTGTGGATCGCCTTCGTCATGCAGACGGTGGCGATCGCGCTCGCCACCCTGCTCGGCGTGTACGCGGCCATGCTGGTGTTGCGCGACGTGCTGATCCAGCGCGCCCTGGTCGAGGAGGCCCAGCACTTCTGGCTGCGTCTCGACCGCGACCCGGCCGCGGCCTTGCCCGACACCTACAACATGCAGGGCTACCTGCGTGCGCCCGGCCACGATGGTGCGCACGTGCCGGAGTACCTGCGCGGCCTGTCGCCCGGGTACCACAACATCCATTCGCCGGGCGTGGACGAACTGGTGCTGGTGCGCGATCGCGACGGTCATCGCCTGTGGCTCGTCTTCGACCAGCATCAGGTCGACCGGCTCGCGTTGTGGTTCGGCCTGGTGCCGCTGACGCTGGTGCTCGGCACCGTCTACCTGGTGGCCTGGACCACCTACCGCGCCTCGCGCCGCGCGGTCTCGCCGGTGATCCGGCTCGCCGAGATCGTGCGCGAACAGGATCCCAAGCATCCCGAGTGCGAAGCGATCGGCAGCCTCACCAGCACCGGCGAAGCCGACGAGGAAGTCATCATCCTCGCCGATGCCATCCGCTCCTTCGCCGAGCGCAACGGCGAATTCGTCGAGCGCGAGCGCAACTTCACCCGCGACGCCAGCCACGAGCTGCGCACGCCGCTGACCGTCATCAAGGTCGCCGCCGACGTGCTCGAGGAAGAGGCGTTGTCGGCCTTCGGCGCGCGCTCGGTGCAGCGCATCAAGCGCGCCGCGCGCGACATGGAGGCGCTGATCCAGGCCTTCCTCATCCTGGCGCGCGAGGGCGACACCGGGTTGCCGAGCGAACGCTTCGTGGTCAACGAGATCGTCGCCGAGGAGGTCGAGCGCGCCCAGGACCTGGTCGCCGGGAAGCCGGTGGCGGTGCGCATGGTCGAGGAGACGCGCATCGCCCTGGATGCGCCGCCGCGCGTGTTCGCGGTGCTGATCTCGAACCTGCTGCGCAACGCCTGCCAGTACACCGAGCAGGGCGAGGTGGTGGTCACGGTCGCGTCCGACCAGGTGCGCGTGGACGACAGCGGTCGCGGCATGGCGCCCGAAGACGTGGCCAAGGCGTTCGAGCCGTTCTACCGCGGCAAGGGCGCGGGCAAGGGCGGCCATGGCGTCGGCCTGACCATCGTGCGCCGCCTGGCGGACCGCTTCGGCTGGCCGGTGGCGCTGGAGTCGACGATCGGCGTGGGCACGCGTGCCGTGGTCAACCTGCCGGGCGCGCGTCCGGCGGGCGCCGCGATCGACTAGGATGCGCGTCGCGCGATCCGCGCGATGCTTACACGACGGCATGACCGACGACGCCCCGGCCGCCACGCCCCCGACGAACTCCGGGCTGCTGCCCCTGCATCCGCGCATGACCCTGGTCTGGACGCTGGGGCACGCCGTGCTCTACGCGCTGCCGCTGCTGGGGGTCCTGCTGCCGTTGTCGGTCAAGTTCGATCTTCTGCCGCCGGTCTGGGCGTTGCTGGTCGCGCCCCTGCTCGGGCTGCTGTTCGGCTGGGCCTACGCCCGGCGCTACGCGGCCCTGTATGCCGCACTGCATCTCGCCGATGGCGTGTTGATCCGGCGCGGCGTGTGGTGGCGGCGCGAGATCTTCGTGCCGCGCGCCCGCATCCAGCACACCGAGGTCAACCAGGGGCCACTGGACCGGCGCTGGGGCATGGCCAGCCTGAGCCTGCACACGGCCGGCACCCGGCTCGAGAACATCGTGCTGCCCGGGCTGACCCGCGCGATCGCCGAGCGCCTGCGCGACGAACTGCTGGACCGCCGCCGCGATGTCGACGGCGCCTGAGGCCGGCGGCGAGCGCCGCCTGCATCCGTTTTCCTGGCTGTTCGTGCTGATCACGCAGCTGCGCGAAGTGGCCCTGCCGCTGATCGTGCTGCTGCTGTTCGGGCGCGGCGAGTGGTGGGAGTTCATGGCCATCGTCGGTGCCGTGGTGCTGGCGCTGTATTCGCTCGTCTACAGCTTTGGCTTCCGCTACCGCATCGGCGACGGCGAGTTGCGGGTGCGCGAGGGCATCTTCGACCGTACCGAACGCCACATCCCGTTCGCGCGCATCCAGAACATCGCGCGCCGCAGCAACCTGCTGCACCGCGCCTTCGGCGTCACCGAGCTGCGACTCGAATCCGGCGGCGGCCTGAAACCCGAGGCGGTGATGAAGGTGCTGCGCGTGGCCGAGGCCGACGCCCTCGTCGCCCTGTTGCGCGCGCAGCGCGGCGCGGTCGAACCGGGTGCCGCTCGCGATGCCGGTCCCGCCGCGCCCGCGGGCGAGGTGTTGCTGCGCCTGCCGCTGTCCGAGCTGGTGCGTTACGGGCTCGTGTCGAATCGCGGCATGGTCGTGGTGGCGGGTGCGTTCGCCGCGTTCTGGCAGTTCAGTACGAGCCAGCCGAAGTCGATGATGCGCGTCCCGACGCGCTGGATCGAGCAGCTGTTCGGCGAGGTGACGGCGCAGCACTACGGCATGCTGACCATGATCGTCGGCGGCGCCTTCGTCCTGCTGCTGCTGTTCGCGGCCCTGCGCCTGCTCTCGGTGCTGCTGGCCATCCTCGTCCACCACGGCTTCACCCTGGAGCGCGACGTGGAGGAAGAGGTCCGAGACCGGCAGGGCGGGCGGCGGCGGGAGATCGACCTCCTCGGCGAGCTCGATGGCGAGGACGACGAGGAGGACGACCGTGACGGCCGCGAGGACGATCCAGCCGACGGGGACCTTCTCGAGGACGACGGTGGCGTCGACGCGTTGTCCG
>CALMWD010000483.1 GCA_937873105.1 uncultured Rhodanobacteraceae bacterium | reverse complement strand
GGACTTGCACCCTTTACGCGTCACCGGTTTCGCCGGCGCACCTATTCGAAGCCGTCGCTCAGCAAGACGTCCGGATCGAACGCGCGCAGGCGCACATGGTGCGAGGAGCCGACGATGTCGACCTTGGCCATCATCCAGCCGTCGCTCGACAGCCAGCCGTCGCGGCCGTTGCTGTCGAAGCTCGAAGTGAATCCGCGATTGAACCAGCCGGTGTACACGGCCGTGATCGGCGCCGAACCGGTTCCGCCCGCGACCTGCTGGTAGCGCAAGGTATCGCCGGGACCCAGCAGGCGCGATGTCGTTCCGACCACGGGGACGCGCCAGAACGCGGTGACGGTCGTCGACGCCAGGCAGGTCACGCCGTCCGGTGCGCGGTCGCACACCGAACCGTAGACGATGACATCGCCGTTCGGCGCCAGCGCGAAGCTGGGCAACGCCCCCCAGAAGGTGGTCGACGATGGCGAGTACGTCGGCATGCGCAGCACGGCCACCGGCTGGATGCCCAACTGCGGATGCCAGCGGAAAATTCCTTCCAGACTGGTACCGGGGCCGGTGAGCGTCGCGTAGAACGCGAACCATTGGCCGGCACTGGCGTTGTCGCCGGCAAAACTCGTGAACGCGTATCCGGGGATCTGCGGGCCGTACGCGTCGGTGTGCTGGTCGAGCGCGATCGGCGTGTTGCCGCCGGCTCGGATCAGGAAGTAGCCGTCGTTGGCGACCGTGCCCGGCAGGTCGTTGACCTTGCCGAACCCGACGACGACCACGCCATCGTCGCCCCAGCCGGTGAGTTCGCCGCGCAGGTCGGTGAACAGGGACAAGGGCCCCATGCCCGGTCCGAGCGCGCCGCTGCCGGACTCGAGCGCCAGCGGTCGCGGCTGGCCATCGCAGAATTCCCACACGCCCATGCGGTCGGTGCTGATGCGATTGAGACCGAAGACGCGGTTGTTCGCGAGCGTGGCGTAGGACCAGCCGCTGCCGAGGTTCTCGAACACGGTGCCGGCGATGCCCGGATCCAGCGCGTCACTGGTGCTCCCGTCCTGCGCGCACGGCTGCCATGCGCCGTTCCAGCTCAGCAAGGCGTCGTCGTGGCTGCCGCCCGTGCCGACCCGCGCATGCACCAGCAGGCGTCCGCCCCGTGCGTACATCAGCCGACGCGCGAAGGTGTCGCTGTTCTCGAAGGCCTGACCGCCGAGGCCCGGCCCGAGCGCGCCGGTTTCGCCGGCCCGAGCGATTTCGACGTTGCCCAGCCCGTTGTGCAGCCACAGGCCGCGCGTCGCGCCGCCCGGCCCGAGCATCGGGTTGCCGGCCTTGCCGTAGAACACGACCTGTCCGCCGCCGCCCTGTTCGAAGTGGTCGAATGGACGGCTGCTGCCGACCTCGAAGAACTGGTGCGCGATCTCGCCGCCGGTGCGCCCCGGCCCCGCCGCCTGCGACGTGCCGAGCAAGGCCACCGGTGTCGATTGCACCCCGTCGAAGACGAACATGCCCTGGTAGCCGGCCTGCGCCGACGTCGAAGTCATGAACAGCGTCTGCCGACCGCCGTCGGCCAGATGGAAACCCTGATTGCTGATCGTGCGGCTGCCGGACGCGGGAAAACCCGGTGCGACATAGGTCGTGCTGGTCGTGAAGTAGGAATCGACGCTCGCCGCGGACGCGACGCCAGCCAGGCACAGCCAAGCTGCACCGCACACACTCGAATTCATGTTGAGCCCTGTCCAATCGGCCCGCGAGCGTAACAAGCCGCGTCGTCTCCCAGCGAGATGCCCGGCCGAAGAGACGTTGCAACGACAGCGCTTATGACCTGCGCGAGAAGAGCAGATACACGGCGGCCGCGACGATCAGGCCGACGAACCACGCATACGCGTAGATCGCGTCGAAGACCGGCGGCACCGCGGTGACGAAGCCGGCGGCTTTCAGGAAACCGGGCAGGTTCGGCAGCACGCCCGCGATCAGCGCGACGAAGGCGACCGGATTCCAGCCGCCGCGGTAGCTGTAACGACCGCCTTCCTTGAACAGTTCCTCGCTGTCGAGTTCGGTGCGGCGGACCACGAAGTAGTCGGCAAGCATGATGCCGGCGATCGGCCCGAGCAGGGCCGAGTAGCCGATCAGCCAGGTGAAGATGTAGGCGCCGGTGGTTTCGAGCAGCTTCCACGGGAACATCGCGATGCCGATGCCGGCGGTGATGTAGCCGCCCATCTTGAACGAGATGCGGCGCGGACTGAGGTTCGAGAAGCCGTTCGCCGGCGCCACCACGTTCGCGGCCAGATTGGTCGTGATGGTCGCGAGTACCAGCGCGACCAGGGCCAGCACCACACCGAGCCCGCCCATGCGTTCGGTCAGCTTCACCGGATCCCAGATCGCCTCGCCGTAGATGATGACGGTGGCCGAAGTCACGGCGACACCGACGAAGGCCAGGGCCGCCATCGGGATCGGCAAGCCCAGCGCCTGGCCAAGCACCTGGTCGCGCTGGCTGCGCGCGTAACGGGTGAAATCGGGAATGTTCAGCGCCAGCGTCGCCCAGAAGCCGACCATCGCCGTGAGCGAGGGCCAGAACACGCTGAAGAACTGGCCCTCGCGCGCGCCGCCCGGGGCGAACTGGGAAGGCGTGGACAACATCGGACCGAAGCCGTCGGCGCGGTCGTAGGCCCACCACAGCAGCGCCGCGCACATCGCGATCAGCAGCGGCGCGGCCCACAATTCGAGCCAGCGGATCGACTCGGTGCCGTGCTTGATGAACCAGACATGCAGCAGCCAGAAGCCGAGGAAACAGGCGGTCTGGCCGGCGTCGATGCCGAGCACGGGCAGCGGATCGCCGTCGATCGCATTGAAGGTCAGGATGTTGACGATGGCGTAGATCGCCGCACCACCGACCCAGGTCTGGATGCCGAACCAGCCGCAGGCAACGAGCCCACGCAACAATGCGGGGATCTTGGCGCCGCGGGTCCCGAAGGAGGCGCGCAACAGCACCGGGAACGGGATGCCGTGCTTGGTCCCGGCATGGCCGACCGCGATCATCGGAATCAGCACGATCACGTTGGCGATCAGGATGGTGCCGACCGCCTCCTTCCAGGACATGCCCTCGCTGACCAGACCGGCCGCGAGCATGTACGCCGGCACGCAGACCACCATGCCGACCCAGAGCGCCGCGATCGCCTTCCAGTCCCAGGTGCGGTCGTTCTGCGCCGTCGGCATCAGGTCCGGGTTGATCAGATCGAGGCTGACCGGCGGCGCCTTGTCGTAGTCCATCGCCTTCGCGCGCATCAGGCCTTCTCGCGCATCGGGTTGTTCGGGTGCGTGGTCCAGTTCTGGAAGGAACCGTCGTCGACGCGCTCCATCGTGATGCAGTCGTCGACCGGGCAGACGTGCATGCACAGGTTGCAGCCGACGCAGTCGGCATCGACGACCTCGAAGTGGCGACGCCCGTCCTTCTCGCGCGTGATCGCCTGGTGCGAGGTGTCCTCGCAGGCGATGTGGCAGAGCCCGCACTGGATGCACAGGTCCTGGTTGATGCGCGCCTTGATGTCGTATTTGAGGTTCAGGAACTTCCAGTCGGTGACGTTGCGGATGGCGCGGCCACGGAAATCCTCGATGGTCTTGTAACCCTTCGAATCCATCCAGTTCGACAGGCCCGAGATCATGTCGTCGACGATGCGGAAGCCGTAATGCATGGCTGCGGTGCAGACCTGCACGGTGCCGGCGCCGAGGGCGATGAACTCGGCGGCGTCGCGCCAGCTGCCGATGCCGCCGATGGCGCTGATCGGCAGGCCGGCGGTCTGCGGATCGCGCGCGATCTCGGCGACCATGTTCAGCGCGATCGGGCGCACCGCCGGGCCGCAGTAGCCGCCATGCGTGCCCTTGCCGTCGACCGTCGGCGTCGGCGCCATCAGGTCGAGATCGACCGTCGTGATCGAGTTGATCGTGTTGATCAGCGACACCGCGTCGGTGCCGCCCTTCTTCGCGGCGCGCGCCGGCCAGCGGATGTCGGTGATGTTCGGCGTCAGTTTCACGATGCAGGGCAGCTTCGAATACTGCTTGACCCAGGCCGCGACCATCTCGATGTATTCCGGCACCTGACCGACCGCCGAGCCCATGCCGCGCTCGCTCATGCCGTGCGGGCAGCCGAAGTTCAGCTCGACCGCGTCGGCGCCGGTGTCCTCGACCATCGGCAGGATGGCTTTCCAGCTCGCTTCGTCGCAGGGCACCATCAGCGAGACCACCATCGCGCGATCCGGCCAGTCGCGCTTCACCTGGCGGATCTCGTCCAGATTCGTCTTCAGCGGACGGTCCGAGATCAGCTCGATGTTGTTGAGCCCGGCCATGCGCTGGCCGTTCCATTGCACCGCTCCGTAACGCGAACTGACGTTCACGACCGGCGGATCGAGGCCCAGCGTCTTCCAGACCACGCCGCCCCAACCGGCCTCGAAGGCGCGGACGACGTTGTAGGCCTTGTCGGTCGGCGGCGCGGATGCGAGCCAGAACGGATTCGGCGAACGGATGCCGACGAAGTTCGTGCGCAGATCAGCCATGTTGCACCTCGCGGTCGGCATTCAGATAGGCGTGGATCGCGGCCGCGGCGTGTTGGCCGTCGGCCACCGACTGCACGGTGAGGTCGGTCTTGCCGCCGACGCAATCGCCGCCGGCGAAGACGCCCGCCAGGCTGGTCGCGATGCTCGCGTCGACGGCGATCCGGCCCTTGTTCACGCGCAACAGCTCGATGTCGCCTTCGCGCAGGCCGTCGTTCGACAATTGCTGTCCGATCGCCTTGAGCACGACGTCGGCCTCGACCTCGAAGTACTCGCCGCAACCGACCAGCCTGCCGTTCTCGATGCACGTGTGTTCGAAGCGCACGCTGGCGAGCACGCCGGAACGCTCCAGCAATTCGACCGGTTGCGCATAGTGGACGACATGCACGCCTTCGGATTGCGCGAAGGCCTGCTCGTGGTCGGTGGCGCTCATCGCTTCCGCACCACGGCGATAGACGAGGGTCACGCGTTCCGCGCCGAGGCGCTTGCTCTGCACCGCCGCGTCGATGGCGGTATTGCCGCCGCCGATCACGACGACGCGGCGGCCCACCGCGACCGCGGCCTTGTCCGGCGCCTGGCGCAGCTCGCTGATGAAATCGACGGCATTGCGCACGCCGGGCAGCGCTTCGTTCTCCAGGCCCAGGGCATTGACGCCCGCCAGTCCGAGGCCGAGGAAGACCGCGTCGTATTCGCGCCGCAGCTGCGACAGCAGGACCTCGCGCCCCAGGGCCCGGTCGTGATGCACGCGGATGCCGCCGATCGACAGCAGCCATTCGACTTCGCGCTGCGAGAAATCCACCACCTTGTACGCGGCGATGCCGTATTCGTTCAGGCCGCCGGACTTCGCCTTGGCCTCGAACACGTCGACCTCGTGACCCCGCCGGGCCAGGGCGTGTGCGCAGGCCAGCCCCGCGGGACCGGCACCGACCACGGCGACGCGCTTGCCGGTCGGAGCGGCGCGCGTGAACAGGCGCGCGTCCTGCTCGAATACCCAGTCGGTGGCGTAACGCTGCAACGCGCCGATCTCGACGGGCTTGTCCTCCGGATCGTTGCGCACGCACTCGCCCTCGCACAGGATCTCGGTGGGGCAGACGCGCGCGCACTGGCCGCCGAAGATGTTGGCGTCGAGGATCTTGGTCGCTGCGCCCTTCAGGTTGTCGGTGCTGATGGCGCGGATGAAGCCCGGGATGTCGATCGCGGTCGGGCAGGCCTGGATGCAGGGCGCGTCGTAGCAGAAGTGGCAGCGGCTGGCCTCGATCAGGGCGCGCTGGCGATCCAGCGGCGGCGCCACGTCCGCGAAGTTGCGCGCCAGCGCGGCGGCGTCGAGCCGCCCCGCCGCGATGTCCCCGGTGTCTTTCCTGGCCATGATTCCTCCCCGATGGCAAAGGCCGGTTGTATTCGCAATGTCGCGAACGCGCAAGCGGCGATGCAACGTCCCGCCCGTCGACAGCGCCGGCAGCGCGACGCAGAATCCGGACTTGTTCCGCGAGGTCATCCCATGCTGCCGTGGCGCCACCTGATTCCCTGCGCGATCCTGGCGTCCCTGGCCGCGACCGCAGCGCCGGCGCCGGCCGACGACACGGACCGGATCCGCCAGCTGATCGTGCAGGCCGAAGAAACTTCGGTGCGCGATCTCGGCGGCGACGCGGCGCTGGCCGAGCAGGCGTTCGTGCGCGCCGAGGCGGCGGGCGACCGCGCGCTCGCCGTCTATGCGCAACTGACCTGGGCCGATGCCCGGCGGACGGGCCGCAAGCGCGCCGCGGGCGACGCGCGGGTGAAGCGCCTCGAATCGGCGCTGGGCGCG
>CALMWD010000482.1 GCA_937873105.1 uncultured Rhodanobacteraceae bacterium | reverse complement strand
CGTCCTGGGACGTGCCCGGCGCGGTCGCGCGCTACATGGTGGTCGAGCCGAGCGAGAACGCGCCGTATCTCGTCGCCAAGGCCTGGACCGTCTCCGAAGAGATCGGCACCGCCTACTTCAAGGCGCACATCGACAGCGAATGGGGCTCGGTGCCGGTACGCGGCAACATCGGCGTGCAGGTCCAGCGCACCGACCAGTCGTCCAGCGCCAACGTTTACGACCACACGCGTCCGGCCGGCCAGGAAATCCAGCCCTTCGAGAACGGCAAGACCTACACCGACGTGCTGCCGAGCCTGAACCTGGCGTTCTCGCTCAGCGACGAACAGGTGCTGCGCCTCGCCCTCGCCCGCCAGATCGCGCGTCCGCGCGTCGACCAGCTGCGCGCCTCGCTCGACTTCGGCATCGACACCGCGACCGGCCGGCCCGGCGCCAGCGGCGGCAATCCGGAACTCGATCCCTGGGTCGCGAACGCCTTCGACCTGTCCTGGGAACGCTACTTCGGCGATCGCGCCTATGTCGCCGCGGCCGTGTTCTACAAGGACCTGACCAGCTACATCTACACCCAGACCCGCGACGGCTACGACTTCTCCGACCTGGTGGCCGGTTACGAGCCGCCGGAAGGTTCGCCGGACGCGCTGCCGACCGGCACCTTCACCGCCCCGTTCAACGGCCAGGGCGGCAGCCTGCGCGGCATCGAACTGTCGGCCTCGTTGCCGCTGGACCTGTTCGCGGACGGCCTCAAGGGCTTCGGCCTGATCGCCAACGCCAGCTTCAACGACAGCGGCATCCAGATCCGCGACCCGGACAGCGCCAGCAGCGTCGGCGCCGGCGACATCGACCTGCCGGGCCTGTCGAAGCGCGTCTTCAACCTCACCGCCTACTACGAGAACAACGGCTTCGAGGCGCGCATCAGCCAGCGTCGCCGTTCGGACTTCATCGGCGAGATCGGCAACTTCGCCGGCAACCGCACCTTGCGCTACGTGGTCGGCGAGGACATCACCGACGCGCAGCTCAGTTATGCCTTCGGCGGAGACAGCGGGCTGCATGGCCTGACCGTGCTGCTGCAGGCCAGCAACCTGACCAACTCGGGCTACGAGACCTATGCCGGCACCCGCGACCGCCCGCTCGAGTACATCGAGTGGGGCCGCACCGTGCTGCTCGGCGGTTCGTACCGCTTCTGAGATCGACCGCTCCCGACGCGCCCCTTCGCGTCACCCCGGCCCCGCCCGTCCATCGGCGGGGCTTTTTGTTGCCCGCACCGCTTCCGTTCGCACCCGCGCGGCCGCCAGAATAGGCCGATGAAGGGCAAACCGACCTCGTTCGACATCGCCTATCGCGCCGGCGTCTCGCAGGCCACGGTGTCGCGCGCCCTGCGCGGCAGCGGCCTGGTCAGCGCCGAGACGCGCGCGAAGATCGAGGCGATCGCGCGCGAGCTGAACTACAAGGTCGACAAGAACGCGTCCTCGCTGCGCCGCCAGCGCGCCGAAACCATCGCCCTGCTGCTGTTCGAGGACCCGACCTCGGACCAGTCGATGATCAACCCGTTCTTCCTGTCCATGCTCGGCTCGATCACCCATGCCTGCGCGGCGGAAGGCTACGACCTGCTGATCTCGTTCCAGCAGCTGTCCACCGACTGGCATGCCGACTACCTCGACAGCCACAAGGCCGACGGCATCATCCTGCTCGGCTACGGCGACTACCTGCAGTCGCGCCCGAAGCTGGAGGCGCTGGCCGCGCACGGCACCCGCTTCGTGCGCTGGGGCGCGGTGGTCGAAGGCCAGCCCGGCGTCTCGATCGGCTGCGACAACTACGCCGGCGGCCGCGCCGCGGTCGAGCACCTGCTCGCGCTCGGCCGCCGCGACATCGCCTTCGTCGGCTCCGCCTCCGCCGCCTGCCCGGAGTTCTTCGACCGCTATCGCGGCTACGTCGCCGCGCTGGAGGGCGCCGGCCTCGACGTCTGGCCCGACCTGCAGGTCGACGCCACCGATTCGATCGAACACGTCGGCTTCGACGCCACCCGGCACCTGATCGATACCGGCGTGAAGTTCGACGCGATCTTCGCCGCCAGCGACCTGCTCGCGATCGGCGCCATCCGCGCCCTGGTCGAATCGGGACGGCGGGTGCCCGAGGATGTCGCCGTGGTCGGCTTCGACGACATCCCGATCGCGAACTACGTGAATCCGCCGCTGACCACGGTGCTGCAGGACACCCGGCTCGCCGGCGAACTGCTGGTCGACACCCTGGTCAAGCTGGTGCGCGGCGAGACCATCGGCAACCAGCTGTTGCCGGCGAAGCTGGTGGTGCGGCGCTCCTGCGGCGCGAGGTAGCCGTCACGAATGTAGGTCGGATCAAGCGCAGCGGATCCGACGTTGCCTCTCGCCGCAAGCTTTGTCGGATCCGGCGCTTCGCGCCTTGATCCGACCTACGATCATCGGTCGGAATGCGCCGACAACCACACCGCCACGCCATGCGCGGCCACCTCGAACGATGCGCTCGCCCCGGCCTCGATCCTGCGCACCTGGCCGTCGATGGCCGAGGTCCATTCGCCCGGCGCCAGATCCGCGATCTCGAAGCGCGTCGGCGCATCGCCCTTGTTCAGCAGGACCAATGCGGTCTGGGCCACGCCGCCCTTCCGGTAGACGCGCCGGAATGCGGCGCGATCGCCGCCCATCTCGATCGGCACCTGCACGCCGCGCTGCAGGGCGATCGATTGCCGGCGCACGTTCGCGATCCGCGTCAGCGCGGCGCGAATCGGGTGCGCGCGCGCGGCCGCGATGCCCTCGACGCCGAAGTAGTTGCGGTTGCCGGCGTGTTCGACGGTGCCGCGCATGAAGCCCGATTCGGAGCCGTAATACACGACCGGGATGCCGCGCGCGGTGAACAGGAAGTTGTGGGCGTCGACGAAACCGGCGTCGTCCGCATCGAGCCGCGCCATGTCGTGGTTGTCGTAGAAGGTCATCAGCTCGTAGACGTTGCGGTACGGACCGTCCGTCAGGAACAGCGCCGGCGCGAGCTCGGCATAGTCGGCCTGTTCGCGTCCGAACACCTTGACCATCGCCGCCTTGAGCGGGAAGTCGAGCACCGACACCGCGCCGTTCTCCGGCAGCGTGAACGGCGCGATGTGCTTCGCCTCGTGGTCGAAGGCCTCGCCGAACATGAAGAAGCCCGGCCGCTTGGCGCGGATGCGGTCGCTGAACTCCTTCCAGAACGGCAGCCCGACATGGCGGATGGTGTCGATGCGGAAGGCATCCGCACCCTGGTCGATCCAGTGGCTGTAGGCCTCGACGAAATAGTCGCGCACGCGCGGATTCGTGTCGTCGACGTTCGACAGCTGGGCCAGGTCCTTCTTCGCGAAGAAGAAGGCGTGCAGCGGATTGCCGGCGGGGTCGAGCTGCTCGGGCTCGAGGTTCTGGTGGTCGGCGACGAGCCGGCCGTCGCGGTCGTAGATCTCGCCGTACTTGGGCTGGTCCTTCGGCATCGAGAACGAGGGCGAGCCGTGGTTGGCGACGATGTCGAGCACGGTCTTCAGGCCCTTTGCGCGCAGGCCGTCGGTGAGTTCGCGGAAATGCAGGCCGGGGCTCGGCAGGTGCTCGTCCTCGACGAAGAAGTTGACGCCCCAGTAGCCGTGGAAGCCGGACTTGCCGCGGTCGGTGAAGAAGCCCTTCCAGGCGACCGGGTCGCCGCCGCTGAAGTGTTCGTCCGGGTTGTCGACGATGGGCGTGATCCAGACCGCGCCGAAGCCCATCTCGCGGATGTAGTCGGCGTGAGCGAGCAGGCCGCGGAAGTCGCCGCCGAGGTAGCCGACGTTGTCCGATTCGCCCGGCGGCGCGCCCGGTGTCGGCAAGTCGAAGGTGCGGAATTCGCCGCCCTGGTCGCGATGGTCGTTGCCGGGATCGCCGTTGACGAAGCGATCCGTCAGCACGAAGTACACGGCGTGTTCGGCGAAGGGTTCGTCGGTACCGACGAGGTCGGGCGCGGGCGCCGCGGCACGTTCCGGCATCCGGGCACAGGCCGAGGCCAGCAGGAGCATGCCGAGGCCGAGGGCGAGACGCAGGACCGGCCTCATGGCGCCACCACCGCGGCGTCGCGCTGCAGCCGCGGCTCGGCGACGCGCATCACCGCCGCGCCGGCCAGCAGGAAGCTGACGCCGCCGATGACGAGCGCATAGATCGGCTGGTTCGCGAAGAAGGTCTTCAGCAGCACGCCGAGCACGCTGGCCGCGAGCAGCTGCGGCACCACGATGAAGAAATTGAAGATGCCCATGTACACGCCCATCTTCTCCGCCGGCAGGGCTTCGGACAGCAGCGCATAGGGCAGGGACAGGATCGAGGCCCAGGCGATGCCGATGCCGACCATCGACAGCATCAGCCAGTCGGGATCGCGGATGAAGGCGAAGCTGATCAGCGCGGCCGCGCCGATCCACAGGTTCACGAGATGGCTGAGGCGCAGGCCGAGGCGCCGGACCATCGGCGGGATCGCGATGGCGGCGAGCGCCGCGAAGCCGTTGTACGCGGCGAACAGCACGCCGACCCAGTTGGCGCCGTCGTTGTAGGCGGCCGAAGTCGCGTCGCTGCTGCCGAAGTGCACGGAAGTCACCGCCGCGGTGGTGTAGATCCACATCGCGAACAGGGCGAACCACGAGAAGAACTGCACGAGGGCGAGCCGCCGCATCCTCTCCGGCATGTCGTGCAGGTCGGCCATGATCGTCGCCAGCATGCCGCGGCGTTCGCCGCCGCCGAAAAAGGCCAGGGCGGCGCCGTAGGCGACGATCAGCCCGGCCAGCACGTAGAGGTCGCGCGACCAGCGCAGGGTCGCGATC
>CALMWD010000481.1 GCA_937873105.1 uncultured Rhodanobacteraceae bacterium | reverse complement strand
TGACCGAGGTGAAGCGGTAGTCGAGTCCGGTGACGCAAACGGCCTCGCCCATGCTGCGGATGACTTCCTGGGCGATGCGGCGGTCGCGGTCGCGTTCGCGCTCCAGGCTGACGTCGCGGAAGGTGCCGGCGATGCGCAGGGCGCGGCCGCCCGTGTCGCGTTCGGTGGCGCGGCCGCGGGCGACGATCCAGGCGACGCGCCGGCTGGTCGCGAACACGCGGTATTCGGCCTCGTAGTGGTCGCGTTCGCCGCGGATGTGCAGGTCCAGCGCCGCCATCACCCGTTCGCGGTCTTCCGGATGCACGACGTGCTTGCGCCAGACGTCGGCCGAGACCGTGGTCTCGCGCTGCCCGCCGAGGAACTCCTCGGGGCCGGAGAGGAACATGCGGTCCTGGACGATGTCCCAGTCCCAGAAGCCGTCGCGGCTAGCCCACAGCGCCAGGGACAGGCGGTCGCTGAAGAGCTTCAGCTGGCGGTTCTGGTCGCGCAGCCGCGCCAGCGCGCGCCGTCGCCAGCCCGCATAGGTCAGCAGGGCGAACGCACCGAGGGCGATGAAGCCGATGCGCGCCGAAGTGGTCTGCCACCAGGTCGGCGCCACCACCACGCGCGCCGACAGCGGCTCGGCGCCGTAGTGTCCGTCGCGATTGCTGCCGAGCACCTCCAGTTCGTAGCTGCCCGGGGCGAGATTGGTGAAGGCGACTTCGCGGCGCGCGCCGAGATCGACCCATTGTTCGTCGTAACCCAGCAGGCGGTAGCGGTAGCGGGTGCGCGCCGGGGCCGCGAAGTCGAGCGCGGCGAAGCCGAGCATGAGCACGCGGTCGGAGGCCGTGAGCGCGATCTCGCGGAAACTGGCGGGGTCGTCGATGCGGCGGCGTTCCGACCCGATCTGCACCGAGGTGAAGGCGAGCGGCGGATCGAAGCGGCTCGGCGCGACGCCGGCCGGTGCCACCCAGTTGACGCCGCGCGTACCGCCGAAGGCGAGCCGGCCGTCGCCGAGGCGGGCCTGGGCGCCGCCATTGAACTCCGGGCCCTGCAGCCCGTCGCGGGTGGCGAAGTTCAGGACTTCGCCGCTGCGCGGGTCGAGCGCCAACACGCCGCGGTTGGTGCTGGCCCAGATGCGTCCGGCCTGGTCGTCGAGCAGGCCGTAGATGGTGTCGTTGGCGAGCCCGTCGGAGATGCGCCAGGCGCGGAAACGCGCACGGCCGTCCTCGAAGGACAGCAGCTGGTTGAGTCCGCTGTGCGTGCCGATCCAGATCGCGCCGTCGCGGGTTTCCAGCACGCTGCGCACGATGTCGCCGGCCAGGCCTTCGTTGTCGCCGTCGCGCTGCGCGATGCGGTGCATGCGGCCGCTGGCGCGTTCGTAGACATTGAGACCGCCGAGGGTGCCGATCCAGACGCGTCCGCCGCGGTCCTCGTGCACCGCCATCACGCCGGGATGCCACAGGCCCCGGCCATCCGCCGAATCGCCGGCGGGGAAGTGCGACCAGCGCTGCCGCGCCGGTTCGTAGCGGAACAGGCCGTCGTCCAGGGTCCCGATCCAGAGCGCGCCGTCGGCGCCCTGGGCGAGGGCGCGGATGTCGTTGGCGCGGCCCGTCATCCGGGTCGGGTCCAGCGCGATGCGCTCGCCGCTGGCGCGGGCGGGATCGAAGCGGGCCAGGCCGAGCGGCGTGCCGACCCAGAGTCGGCCGTCGTCCGCGGCCGCCAGCGCGGTGATGCGCTGGGCCTGGAAGCCGTCGCCGGCGGAGGCGGCGATGCCGGCGGCGCGATGCGCCACCATGCGTCCCGCGGCGAAGTCGTAGTGCTTCAGACCGTCGCCCTCGGTGCCGACCCAGAGCCGGCCGTCGCCGTCGGTAAGCAGGGCGCGCACGTTGTTGCCGGCGAGGGCGTCGCCTTGCCCGGATTCGTCGTACAGGTAGGTGAAGACCGCGCCCGTCGGATCGACGACGCTGAGGCCGCGCAGGTCGCCGCCGACCCAGAGCAGGCCGGAGCGGTCGAGCATCAGACTGCGGACGCTCGATTCCGGCAGGCTGCCGGGGATGCGCGGGTCGTGCAGGAAGGACCGCGTCGTGCCGTTGCGCGGATCCAGCCGCAGCAGGCCATGGCCGTGCAAGGCCAGCCACAAGCCGCCGTTGCGGTCCTCGATGATGTCGAGGATCGCGCCGCGCGCAGCCTCGGCATCGAAGGCTTCGACGCGCGCCGAACGGCCCTCGATGCGGAACAGGCGATGGTCGCTGCCGAAACGCTGGACGCCGTCGCGCGCGCAGTGCACGGCGAGGATGTCGCGGACGTCGCCGCTGTCGATGGCCTGCACCTCGCCGCCGGCCGACACCCGGTAGGCGCCCTGGGCGCTGGCGACCAGCAGCTCGCCGCCGGGGCAGGTGGCGAGGTCGCGCACCATGCGGAAACCCTTGCCGGGCAGCGCCAGCACGTCGCTGCGGCGACCCGCGGCATCGATGCGCTCGACGCCGAACTCGGACCCGATCCACAGCCCGCCGTCGGCCGCGGCGGCCAGCGCGGTCACGATGCCGCGTTGGGCGTCTTCGCTGCCGGGCACGCGTTCGAAGCGGCCGCTGCGGCGATCGAGCCGCGCCAGTCCGCTGCGGCTGGTACCGATGTAGAGGGTGCCGTTGCCGCTTTCCGCGAGGGCGGTGATGAAACTCTCCGGCAGACTGCCGTCGACGTCGGCCTGGTGCTGGTAGACCAGCAGTTCCTGGCCGTCGTAGCGGTGCAGCCCGCCCTGAGTGCCGATCCAGACGAGACCGGAGCGGTCCTGGAGCACGACGTTGACCGTGCCCTGGGTCAGCTCGTCGTTCTTCGCCATCGGGTCGAAGTAGTGGCTGCGCTCGAAGGCCGCCGCGGGCAGGGCGAACATGGACCCGAACAGGCACCACGCCGCCGCGATGCGACGACGTCCGGGCGACTTCACGATCGCCGAGACCTTGGGCTCCATCGGCGCGAGCATAGCCGTTCGGCCGGGGTCCGTCAGTGCGCTGCGCGCGCGCCGGCTACAATCGCGCCATGACCCAGTCCGACCATGACGAACTCGAACGATTGCTGGCGCGCCTGACGGCCGGCGTGGACGCCGCCGAAGTGCATGGCGCGCTTTCCGGCTACCTTTGCGCCGGCGGGCGCGGGGGGGCGGACGCCTGGGGCGAAGCCCTGGCGATCGACGCCTTGCAGGAGGCCCAGGCCGAAGGCGGCGCCGCCGCCGAGGCGCTGCGCGACCTGTACCTGGCCACTGCCGCCGCGGTCGCCGACGAAGACGATGGCTTCGCGCCGCTGTTGCCGGACGACGACGCGGCGTTGTCGTCGCGCGCGAATGCCCTGGTCGCCTGGTGCCGCGGTTTCCTCGGCGGCGTCGGCCTGGCCAATCCGCGGGCGCGCGGCGCGCTGTCCGACGAGGCCGAGGAAGCCCTGTCCGACCTGGGCCGCATCGCCGCCAGCGAGCTGACCGTCGAGGAAGGCGATGCCGACGAAGACGCCTATGCCGAAGTGCTGGAGTTCGTGCGCGTCGCGGCCCTGATGCTGCGCGACGAATGCGCCGCGGCGGCGAAGCGGCATTGACCATGACGCCCGCGCCGCTGATCGCCCCGACCGAGTACCAGCGCCGCCGTCGCCAGCTGATGCGCATCATCGGTCGCGACGCCATCGCCATCCTGCCGGCGGCGCCCGAGCGCATCCGCAACAACGACGCGCATTATCCGTACCGGCAGGACAGCGACTTCCACTACCTGACCGGCCTCGACGAGCCGCAGGCGGTGCTGGCCCTGATCCCGGGCCGCAAGGCCGGCGAAGTCGTCCTGTTCTGCCGCGAACGCGATGCCGAGCGCGAACGCTGGGACGGGCCGCGCCTCGGCCCGGAACGCGCGGTCAACCAGCTCGCCCTCGACGACGCGTTTCCGATCGACGACATCGACGACATCCTGCCCGGCATGATCGAAGGGCGCGAGCGCGTCTACTACCACTTCGGCCGCGAGATCGAGTTCGACCAGAAGCTGATCGGCTGGGTCAACCGCGTGCGGGCGCAGATGCGTCAGGGCGCCCGTCCGCCGCACGAATTCGTCGCGCTCTCGCACATCCTGCACGACCTGCGCCTGTTCAAGTCGCGCGCCGAACTGCGGGTGATGGCGAAGTCGGCGCAGATCGCCGCCGAGGCGCACCTGCGCGCGATGCGCGCGACCCGGCCCGGTTCCAGCGAGGCGATGATTGCCGCCGAACTGATCCACGCCTTCCACAGCAACCATGCGGTGCCGAGCTACGAACCCATCGTCGGCGGCGGCGCCAATGCCTGCATCCTGCACTACCGCGCCAACAACGCGCCGCTGCGCGACGGCGACCTGCTGTTGGTCGATGCCGGCGCCGAGTTCCAGTGTTACGCCTCCGACATCACCCGCACCTGGCCGGTCAACGGCCGCTACAGCGCGCCGCAGCGCGCCCTGTACGAACTGGTGCTGGAAGCGCAGTACCGCGCCATCGACGAGGCGCGCCCGGGGCAGCCGTTCACGGCCATGCATGAGGTCGCGGTGCGCACGCTCACGCGCGGCCTGATCAAGCTCGGCCTGCTCGAAGGATCACTCGACGCGAACCTGAAGTCGGGCGCCTACAAGCGCTACTACATGCACAAGACCGGGCACTGGCTCGGGCTCGACGTGCACGACGTCGGCGACTACCGCGTCGACGACGAGCCGCGCATCCTCGAACCCGGCATGGTCGTCACCGTCGAACCCGGCCTCTACGTCGCGCCCGACGAAACCGGCATCGACGCGAAGTGGAAAGGCATCGGCATCCGCATCGAGGACGACGTCGTCGTCGCCGCCGCCGGCCCCGACGTGCTCAGCCACGGCGTCCCGAAAGAACCCGACGCGATCGAAGAAATCCTCGCCAACCGATGACATCGTGGGTCAGCTGCGAGTCAAGCCGAGTCGCGGATGACGTCGGTGGTGTCGAATGACCAGGATGCGCATCAGCTTAGGGCTCACGATGCGGAACAGGATCGAGTAAGGGAACCGACGGACGAGGCATCGCCGAATATCCCGTTCGACAACGGCCGACTGGTGCGGATGCGCGATCACGCGGTCGATTGCCGCGAGCACCTCGCGGTGCAGCGCATCTCCGAGGCCGGGTTGAAGATCGTTGTAGTAGCCGGTCGCATCATTGAGTTCCCTAGCGGACTCAACGTGGAACTCGATCCTCACCTGCGGCCGCCGGTCCGCTGGACGAACTCTTCGTAGGTCAGCACTTCAGCGGCGCCGGCGGCCAGTTCGGCATCGCGCTCGACCGCGAGTGCAATGCCTTCCGGGTCGAATCCTCTATTGGCTGCGAAGTTCGAGTCGCCTTCCAGGCTTTCCCACACCGACATCGCCAGTCGCGCCCGATCAGCGGCAGGCAGACTCATCAGATCGATTTCGACTTCGGCGGCAGATTTCATGACGACATAGTACTACGCCGCCGCGAACGCATCCCGCGTGAGATTTTCGGGGGCGCCCGCGGTGGCGTGGACTTCGTCTTCGATGCGGATGCCGCCGAACTTCGTGAGGTGCTCGACCTTGGACCAGTTCACGTGGGCGGCGTGCGGGCCGGCCTTGAGTTTCGCGAGCAGCATCGGGATGAAGTAGAGCCCCGGCTCGATGGTGACGACGAAGTCTTCTTCGAGCGTGCGGGTCATGCGCAGGTAGGGGTGGCCGGCGGGGCGCGGGATCGTGTCTCCCTGTTCGTTGGCGTGGAAGCCGGCGACGTCGTGCACCTGCAGGCCGATCGGATGGCCGAGGCCGTGCGGGAAGAACGTGGACGTGACGGCTTCGGCGACCATCGCTTCCGCGCTCATGCGCACGAGGTCCTGCGCGGCGAGCACGCCGGCGAGCAGGCGATGCGCTTCCAGATGCAGGTCCGGATAGTTCTGGCCGGCGCGCACCTTCGCGCACAACTGCTGCTGCACGTGCTCGACGGCGGCGATCAGGGCTTCGAATTCGGCGTCGCCGTTGCCGTAGGTGCGGGTGATGTCGGAAGCGTAGCCATGCACCTGCGCGCCGGCGTCGATCAGGAACGAGCGGTGTTCGCCCGGACGATCGTGGCGCTGGTACTGATAGTGCAGCACCGCCGCGTGTTCGTTCAGTCCGATGATGTTGGTGTAGGGCAGGTCGAAGTCGTTGTGGCCGGTGGCTTCGAGGTAGGCGCGGTGGATTTCGAGTTCCGAACCGCCGCCGCGGAAGGCGGCCTCGGCGGCGCGATGGCCGCGCACCGCGCGCGATTGCGCCAGGCGCATGCAGGCGAGTTCATAGTCGGTCTTGGCGCTGCGCGTGTAGTGCAGCGAAGAGATCACGTTCGCCGGATTGTTCGGCACGTAGGCGCCAACGGCGTCGTGGGGCTCGCCGATGATGGCGAGACGGTCGCCGTGGGCCGGGAAGTGCCGGGTCGCCTCTTCGGCTTGGCGGATCACGCGGATGTCGAAGTGCTCGACCCAGTAGCCGTGCGGCGGCGCCGGCGGCAGGTGCCAGTAGTCGTCGGGCTGGCAATACACCAGCACCGGCTTGCGCCCGGGCGTGACCACGATCCAGGAGTCGGTCTGCTGGGTCAGCGGCAGGAAGGCCTTGAACGGCGGATGCGAGACGAAGGGCAGCGGACGGTCGTCGAGGAAGCGGAACTGCTCGCGCCCCGAAGCGACCAGCAGGTGCTCGAAGCCGCCGAAGGCGAGCGCGCGTTCCGCGCGCGCGACCACGGTCGCGACATGGTTCGGGTACAACTCGGCCAGGCGTTCGCTCATCTCGGACTCCGCTGCGGAGTTCGGATTCTGCCGCAGCGCGTCCGGCCTCGACAGTGCGCGGGTTCAGGCGTTGACGCCGCCGTCCACCCATTCCGCCAGCAATTCCTGGTCTTCGGCCGAGATCGCGACGATGCGGAAGCCGGCCCAGTATTGTCCCGGCACGCCGGCCGGCTCCGACCATTGTTCGTGCATGCCGACCTCGATCTCGATCGGGGCATGGTTCTGGATCGGCAGCGGAAAGCTGAACTGGTACATCGCGTCCGGGCGGATTTCGCGATGGGCGATCAGCATCATGCCGTCCGGCGACAGGTTGCCGATCTGGCCGATGGCCTCGCCGGTCATCGTGTTGACGACCTGCACCGGGACTTCCGGGTCGCGGCGTTTCGAGCGTCGATGTTCGCGCATCTCAGTGGGCCTCGGCGGCATTGGCGGAGGTGCCGCCGGCGATGGATTTCAGCTTGCGCACGATCGCGTTCCAGGCGCGGTCGATGAGGTTCTCGTGCGGTTCCTCGTAGACGCGGGCATGGCCCAGGTGCAGGTCGCGGGCGAGTTGCTCCAGCGAACTCTCGTGGCTGCGCGCGCCGCGCTGATTCACGAACAGGCAGCGGCCGGTCAGGGTGCTGAACCAGGACAGCTTGCGCCGCAGCGGACCGGCCTGACCGGGCGGCGAGAGTTCGAACCAGGTGCCGAACGGCAGCATTTTCAGTCGCGCGAGCAGGGTCTGCTCCTCGGCGTTCAGAGCCGGATCGATTTGCGGCCGAGAGACACGATGATGGGGGTGATGGTCGCCGTCCTCGCCGAATCGGCTATGCGCCTTCAGGCGTGCCGCGACTTCGGTCAGCGTCGCCGGGTCGTCGTTGGCCGCCTCGTTCGACGCCCCCCGATGCGGGCCGAACAGGCGATCTCCGACGGACTGGATGTCCTCGACGTGGAAGCCGATCTGGCTGAGCCCCGCTTCCATAGCCCCGCGCATCGCTTCGCGCTGGGTCAACGTATTGCGTTCCGCATCGCCGCGCCCAAAGCTCAGCAGCGCGTCCACGAACGCGAGCCGCTCTCGATAGATCGGAGAACCTTCGCCCTGGCGCAACACCGTGAGTGCCAGAACATCGGTCCACGCCTGCTCAAGCAGCGTGCGGATCAGCGCCCTGGGTTTCTCGCTGCCGATCCGGGTAGCGATGGCCGTCGTGGCCGTGTGGCGAGCCGACTCCAGTTTTTCGCGCCCACGCGCCGCATCGACATGCCGGCGCTCCGAGACTTCGGACTTCTTGGCCTGGGTCTGAAGGTGTCGCGACAAGTCGCTCAGAACCTGTTCGAATACCGCCGGGTCGTCTTGGAACTCCGACAGGACCCGGTCGACGGAACTTTGCATCTTTTCGACGAGTTGGCGGTCGTCCTCACCTTCGTCCAGCCAGTACAACCCGCTCTCGGCGACCGCATTCAGGAGTTGTCGCGCCGGATGGGTTCTATGACTGAAAAAGCTCTTGTCGCGCAATGCGACGCGGAGCAGCGGGATCTGCAGTTTGGTCATCAACTGCGACACGGCCGGATTCGGCGCACCGTGTTTGGCCAAATTCTCGAACAACAGGCCGACGAGATCGATGGTATCCGCGTCTTCCTCGTGGAGACGAGGAATCTTGCCTTCCGGCGTGATCTGGCGCAGGTGGTTGAGCACGTCCTGCTTGACGTGCTGAATCGACCTCGGCGACAGCTTGCCACCGATCGGCAGCGGTGTGGCCGGCCGCTGCTGCAGCATTCCCAGCACCGACTGCACGTCGTCGCTGCGGGCCGGGAATGCCGCAGGGTCTGGTGGCGGCGCAGCTCCCAGGCCAAGCGCTTGCCGACGCCCCGACAAGAGTTCGCGCATGGTGTCGAACATCTGTCGGTCATGGGCATCGTTGACCGGCGCCACTGGCTGCAGCGGCTTCGCGGCAGGCACGCCCGGCCAACCGACCATGGGCCTGGCGAAGCCGCCAAACCGTCCGCTGTCGCCGGTTTCGGCCTCGGCGACCGTGGTGGCGGCGGGCGTGGTCAGTCCGAAACGCGTCTGCTGCGATCGCTGCTGGAAGCGTGCGATGGCCTCGCTTGACGAGCCATCCGCATCGGTCGCCGCCGCGGTGGTGTCGTCCAGATGTCTTGCTGGAGCGGATGGATGGGCGATTGGTTCGGAGACGGACCCCGCAGGAGCTGCCTGGGTCTTGGGCGCGGAGTCGCGCGAGGGGCCTTGATGCGCGCCTGATTCGCCGCGACGACTGCGCGCGCCGTGTACGAACAGTCCGGGCAGCACCCGGCTTTCGGCAAGGATGCGGTTGGCGTCGTCGATCCAGTGATCCATGTGCATGAAAAGCGTCTGTTCGATGCACCGGTAGAACAGCACTCGATGATCCACTGGCAGATTGAGCAGTTCGCCCGCATCCCGCACGCACTCGCTGATCCGTCGCGGCCCAATGGGCAGGTCATCGGGTTCGAACAGCGGAGCTTCCGCCAGCGTGGCGAAGCGCATGCCCAGCGCGAACAGCGGCTGGCTGGAGCGCACCTCCGCGCGGTTTGCCGCCTCCAGAAGCGCCAGCGTTTGTTCGAGGTCGGACGTGTCCACCAAGGCGAGCTCGTTGCGCACGCCTCGGGTGATTTGGGACGGAGCGGATGCCTTGCGCGGTTCGTGCAGATTGGCCAGTGAGGACTCGAACAGCGCGATCAAGGCCGGTGCCAAGTCGGCACGGGCTCGCCTGACTTCCCGGAGCGACTCGAAGCAACGCTGTTGCTCGTCGTTATTGCGCGCCTGTTCCGCACGCCTGAACAACTGCTGTTCCAGCGCGTCGAGCGCGTCGAGCATGCCGTGTTCCAGGAAGGGCGCTAGTTGACCGAGCAGCGTATCGAGGATGGCTCGTACCCGAGCGGGAAACGATCGCGACCTCAGGGTCGCCAGTACCTCTTGCTT
The DNA here is from genome assembly GCA_937873105.1 of uncultured Rhodanobacteraceae bacterium. Classification (GTDB taxonomy): domain Bacteria; phylum Pseudomonadota; class Gammaproteobacteria; order Xanthomonadales; family Ahniellaceae; genus JADKHK01. The sequence continues at coordinate 204 of CALMWD010000481.1, read as the reverse complement.
GCTGTCCGTTCGGACGCGTCCGGCGCTGGGTGCTTCCATTGGACCTGTCTCCGAATTGGGCCGTGTCCGAAACATTGTGGGCGAAGTGTGACGCAGATCACATGCAAGAAGTTCGCCAGCGGACTTTTCCGCTGGAGCGAGCAAGAGCTTACTCCGCGTAGGCCAGGGTCAGGTAAGCGCCGCGTCCCGGGGTGTTGTAGCCGG
>CALMWD010000480.1 GCA_937873105.1 uncultured Rhodanobacteraceae bacterium | reverse complement strand
GGGCGGCCGGTTCGAGATTCTGGCCTCGCACTAGACGAAGTCGATGCTGCCGGGCGTGGGCATCTCGATCGGTCTGACGCGATTGTTCTGGCAGTTGCGCGAAGCCGGATTGATCGGCATGGCGCAGAGCAGCGTGCAGGCCATGGTGGCGCTGATGAACGAGGCCGACCTGCCGAAGTACATCGAGCTCGCGAACCTGCTGCGCGCCGGCGGCATCAACACCGAAGTGCAACTGGAGCCGAAGAAGCTCGGCAAGCAGTTCCAGTACGCGTCGAAGGCCGGGATCCGCTTCGTGCTGGTGCTGGGCGAGGACGAAATGGCCAAGGGCACGGTCTCGGTCAAGGACATGCCGCGCGAACTGCAATACGAAGTGCCGCGCGCCGAACTCGCCAAGACCTTGCGCGTCGAGATCGAACAGCTTGCGGCCATGCCGAAGGGGCTGGCTTCGTGAGTGCGGCGCTTCGCCTCGATGGTCATTCGCTGACGCGCGCCGAGGTCGCGGCGCTGGCGGCGGGCGCGGCGGTGACGCTGGCGCCGGAAGCATTGCGGCGAGTGGCGCGCGCGGCCGATTTCCTGTCCGAGAAGGTCACCGCCGAAGAGCCGATCTACGGGGTCAACACCGGCTTCGGCAGCAATGCCGACAAGCTGCTGGGCGCCCGTCGCGCCCGCGACGACCTGCCGGGCGGCAATCCGGAACCGAACGACCGTACGCTGATGGAGGAACTGCAGCACAACCTCGTCATCACCCATGCGGTTTGCGTCGGCGAACCTTTCCCGGAGCCGGTGGTGCGGGCCATGCTCGGCATCCGCATCAACACCTTGCTGCGCGGGCACTCCGGCATTCGCGTGTCGACGCTGGAATCGCTGGCGGCGATGCTGAATCGCGGCGTGATCCCGGTGATTCCGTGCAAGGGATCGGTAGGCGCTTCGGGCGACCTGGCGCCGTTGTCGCACCTGGCCATCGTGCTGCTCGGCGGCGGCGAAGCCTTCCACCAGGGCGAGCGCGTGCCGGGTGCGGAAGCGCTGCGCCGCGCCGGCATCGCGCCGGTGCGGCTGTCGTTCAAGGAAGGTCTGGCGCTGAACAACGGCACCACGCAGATGCTGGCGCTGGGCGCACTGGCGTTGAATCGTCTGGCGCGCCTGATGCGCGTCGCCGATCTGGCCGCGGCGATGACGCTGGAGGCCTTTGCCGGGCGTTCCGGCGCATTCCGCCCGGAAGTGCACGCGCTGCGACCGCATCCCGGGCAGGTCGAGGCGGCGGCCTCGTTGCGCGATCTGATCGCCGGGTCGACCCTGGTCGACATTCCGTATCACCTGGTGCCGCGCTTCAGGACGTGGCTGGCCGAATCCTGGAGCGCGCCCGAAGACCAGGCCCGGCGCTTCGACCTCGGCTGGGACTGGGTGCCGCCCGGCCAGCGCCACGGCCGCGAGAAGTTCTACACGCGCTTCCTGCCGTTCAAGGGCGGCAAGAAGCATCAGCCGCAGGACGCCTACTGCCTGCGCTGCATCCCTCAGGTGCACGGCGCCGTGCGCGATGCCTGGGCGCAGGCGGCGCGGGTCATCGACGTCGAACTGAATGCCGTGACCGACAATCCGCTGGTCTTCCCGGACCAGCCGGACGCGCGCGAGATCGAGGATCAGGTGATTTCGGCCGGCCATTTCCATGGCATGCCGTTGGCGCTGGCGATGAGTTACCTGAAGGCCGCGATCCCGGTCCTGGCCAGCATTTCGGAGCGGCGCACGAACAAGCTGGTCGATCCCGCGAACAACGACGGCCTGCCGGCCTTCCTGATCGGCAACGAGGACGCCACCGACTCCGGCTTCATGATCGTGCAATACACGGCGGCCGCGCTCGTCAACGATCTCGCGACGCGTGCGCATCCGGCCTCGGTGTATTCGATCCCGACCAGCGCGAACGCCGAGGACCATGTCTCGATGGGCGCCAACGAGGCGCGCCACGTGCTCGACATGTGCGACGACCTCGAACGCGTGATCGCGCTCGAGTTGTACACCGCGGCGCAGGCGCTGGAATACCGCCAGGACATGTTGAATGCGGCGCGGCGCCTGGCGGCGCGCGGCGACCTGGCCCTGTTGCGCGCCAAGATCAGCAATGCCCCGCGCGGCGATGCCCCGGATGCGGCGGCCTTCGCCGCCGAGACCGAGGCGCTGATGCGGGCCCTGGCCACGGCCGATTCCTTCCATCCTTCGCCGCGCGTGGCGGCGGCGTTTGCGGCGATCCGT
>CALMWD010000479.1 GCA_937873105.1 uncultured Rhodanobacteraceae bacterium | reverse complement strand
CGATGCCCTGGTGGTAGCAGGTCTCGAAGTGCAGGCCGGGTGCGTCCTCGAGACAGCCCCAGTAGCGGCCGTACAGGGTTGTGTCGCTCTGGAGCAGGAAGGCGCAGGCCAGCGGCTCGTCGCCGCGGGATGCGAATACGGCCAGCGTCCGCGTCGGCAGGTCGCGAACGATGCGTTCGAAGAAACCGCGTGTCAGCGCCGGCGTGTTGCCCTTGTCGGCGAAGGTGCGGATGTAGCAATGATGGATGAAGTCGATGTCGTGCGAGCACAAGTCCGAGCCGGTGCGGCGTACGAAATGCCAGCCGTCGCGGGCGAGGCGTGCACGCTCCTGGCGGATGTTCTTGCGCTTCTTTGCGGTCAGCGCGTCGAGGAAATCCTCGAAGTCGCGATAGCCGCGATTGCGCCAGTGGAATTGCCAGTCGAAGCGTGGCAGCCAGTCGTCGTCGAAGGCCGCGCACACCGTTTCCGGCAGGAAATTCACGTGTGCGGAGGACCAGCCGCGGGCGCGAGTGTCTTCGGCCAGGGTCTCGACCAGGGCGCGCCGATCCGAGTCGCTGCGCGCCAGCAGGCGCGGGCCGTTCACCGGCGAGTAGGGCACGGCGACCAGCCGCTTCGGGTAGTAGGCGCCGATGGATCGCTCGTAGGCGTCGGCGAAGGCGAAGTCGAACACGAATTCGCCGTGCGAATTGTCCTTGCGATAGGCCGGCGCGGCCGCCACCAGGATGTCGTCGCGCCACAGTGTCGGATGTTCGGCGCGCCAGCCGAGATCCCGGCGCAGGCTGCCGGATTGTTCCAGCGCATCGAGAAAGGCATGGGCGACAAAGGGATGATCGCCGCCGTGCAATGCGTCCCAGTCCGCCGCCGGCACGGCCGCGATGCGATCGAGCCAGCGCACGGTGACGGCCACGGAAGGATCAGCTCAGGCCGACCTGGTCCAGGTACTTCTCGGCATCGAGCGCGGCCATGCAGCCGAAACCGGACGAGGTGATGGCCTGGCGATAGACCTGGTCGGCGACGTCGCCGGCGGCGAAGACGCCGGGAATGCTGGTGGCGGTGGCGCCGCCTTCCAGTCCGGTCTTGATGCGCAGGTAGCCGTTCTTCATGTCGAGCTGGCCGTCGAACAGTTGCGTGTTCGGCGAATGGCCGATGGCGATGAACACGCCCATCAGCGGGATATCCCGCGTGGTGCCGTTCTGCACATGGCGGATGCGCATGCCGGTGACGCCGGAATCGTCGCCCAGCACCTCGTCTAGCGTGTGATCCCAGACCAGTTCGATCTTGCCGGCCGCGGCCTTCTCGAACAGCTTGTCCTGCATGATCTTCTCGGCCTTGAGCTTGTCGCGGCGATGCACCAGCGTGACCTTGCGGCAGATGTTCGACAGGTACAGCGCTTCCTCGACCGCGGTATTGCCGCCGCCGATCACGGCCACGTCCTGGTCGCGGTAGAAGAAGCCGTCGCAGGTCGCGCAGGCCGACACGCCCTTGCCCTTGAAGGCTTCTTCCGAGGGCAGGCCGAGGTACTTCGCGGTCGCGCCGGTCGCGATGATCAGGGCGTCGGCGGTGTATTCGCCGTTATCGCCGACCAGCCGGAACGGACGCGTCTTGAGGTCGGCGGTGTGGATGTGGTCGAAGATGATCTCGGTGTTGAAGCGCTCGGCATGCGTCTGCATGCGCGTCATCAGGTCGGGACCCATCAGGCCGTGGGCGTCGCCGGGCCAGTTGTCGACTTCGGTGGTGGTCATCAATTGGCCGCCCTGGGCCATGCCGGTGATCAGCACCGGCTTGAGGTTGGCGCGTGCGGCGTAGACGGCGGCGGTGTAGCCGGCCGGGCCGGAGCCGAGGATCAGCAGGCGGCAGTGCTTGGAAGTGCTCATGTATGATTCCGTCGTGAAAGCAGAGGCCGACGTCCGGCGCAGAACGCGCAGCATGCGGGCGCGCGGCATCGATATCAAGGCTCGGATCATGGCGGTCGTCGGACGACGCGGCCGTGAACCACAACGCAGCGGGAACACGTGAGCAATCGCAGCAAGGAGCAGGCCGCCGCGGCCGAACCATCCGTCTGGGAACAGCGCCTGCGCGAAGCCGCGGTGTTGCTGCTGGTCCCGTTGATCGTCTATCTGGGCGTCTGCCTCTACACCTACTTCCCGGGCGATCCGGGCTGGTCGCATGCCGGTTCGGATGCGCCGGTGCGCAATCTCGGCGGCAGCGTCGGCGCCTGGGTCGCCGATCTCAGCCTGTACTTCTTCGGTGGCATGGCCTTCGCGTTCCCGCTGATGCTGGCCGCGATCGCCTGGCGCCTGATCCGCGATGAAAGCGCCCTGCCGGGCACGCGGCACGACTCGGCCTGGCTGCTGCTCGGCGCGGCGGGCTGGATCGCCAGCGGCGCGGGCCTGGCGCACCTGCATTTCTTCGAAGCCGCCTCGCCCCTGCCGGCAAATGCGGGCGGCGTCGTGGGTGCGCTGTTCGGCGACCTGCTGCGCAGTGCCGCCGGCGAACTCGGCGCGACCCTGTTCCTGCTCGCGATCTTCCTGGTGATGCTGACCCTGTTCACCGGCCTGTCCTGGTTCCGCCTGATGGAAACGATCGGCGAGGCGGTGCTGGCCGCGGTCGCGAAACTGCGCGCGTTCTGGGACACCCGCGAGGAACGTCGCGCGGTACGCGAAGTGCGCGAGGAACGCGAGGAAATCCGCAAGGTCGAGAAGGTCAAGCAGGCCAAGCGCGAGCCGCTGAAGATCGAGCAGCCGACGCCGGTCGTCGAGAAGAGCGAACGTGCCGAACGCGAGCTGCAGATTCCGCTGTTCACCTCGCTGCCGGCGGGCGAATTGCCGCCGCTGTCCTTGCTGGACGATCCCAAGCCGCAGCCCAAGGGGTATTCCGAGGAGACGCTGGAGACGCTGTCGCGCCAGGTCGAGTTCAAGCTGCGCGACTTCAAGATCGACGCACAGGTGGTCGGCGCCTATCCGGGGCCGGTGATCACGCGTTTCGAGATGCAGCCGGCGCCGGGCGTGCGCGGCGGGCAGATCAGCAACCTCGACAAGGACATCGCCCGCGGCTTGTCGGTGCAGTCGGTGCGCGTGGTCGACGTGATTCCGGGCAAGTCGGTGATCGGCCTCGAAATCCCGAACGTGAACCGCGAGATCGTCTACCTGTCCGAGATCCTGCGCTCGAAGGAATACGACAAGATCGCATCGCCCTTGGCGCTCGCGCTCGGCAAGGACATCGGCGGACGCCCGACCGTGGTGGATCTCGCCAAGATGCCGCATCTGCTGGTCGCCGGCACGACCGG
>CALMWD010000478.1 GCA_937873105.1 uncultured Rhodanobacteraceae bacterium | reverse complement strand
GCGGACACCAGCGATGTGGTCCCGACCCCTCCGGAATCCGGACCGATGGCGATGCGCTTGCCGGTGGCGTCGAAATCCGAGCGATACCAGGCGAAGTTCGCCGTCGCGCCGTTGCCGAGTTCAGTGGACCAAGGATAGGCATCCGCGCTGAAGCTTTCGGTCGCCGAGGACGCGGCGGACTCGAAGGTCGCGACGCGCATGTTGAAGGTGCGCGCCGTGCCCGGCGGATTGATGATCGTGCCTTCCGTCGGCGTCGCCGTGAATTGCACGACGCGGCTGGCCGGGATCGAGTCGAGGCGGATCGGCACCTGGATGGTCTGCGTCTCGTAAGGCGTGCTGGCCGCAAGCGCCGCCGGGTTGCCGGACGGGAACGCGACGCCCGCATGGTTCGCGGTCACGGACACCGAACCGCCGGTCAGCGATACCCAGCCGGTATTGCGCACGTCGATGCTCAGGCTGCCGGTTTCGTCGAGATCGAGATAGCCGTCGTTGTCGCAACTGGCATCGTCGTCGCCGGCCAATCCCGTGGCGGCGAGGTCGCCGCCAGCGGTGAAGTCCTCGACCGCGCCGGCATTCGTCGTCGAATCGCGCGGCGCATCCACGGCGAGGATGCCGAGACCGCGCTTGGCGAAGCCGGCGGCACAGATCTCGAAATCGTCGATGTCGTTCGCGGCGATCGCGGCCAGGATCGCGTCGCGCGCCTCGACCATGGTCGGCGCGGACGGCGTGAGCTTGTAGCCGGCCACGACGTAGTCCTTCATGCGCGCGCGCGCCTCGTCGAACGTCAGCCGTGGCGTGCCGCCGAGCGTGTCGTTCAGGATGCCGGCATAACATTCCCACAGCATCGCGGCCCAGATCTCGCCGGTGTTGTGGACTTGCGCATTGTCCGGACTCGTCGGCGACGGCGGGGGCGAGACCGGCAGCGCCGTACCCTGCACCGTGTGCTTGAAGGTCAGCGGGCTGACGTCCATGCGTGTCGAGTACGGGTAGCGACGGATGCCGGCGAAGGAGTTGCCGCTGGCATAACCGCCCTGTGCGTAACTGTCTCCGAAATCGGCGGTCGGTCCGCCCGGACCGTCTTCCGCCTTGGCCGCCGACAGCAGCGAATGGAAGTCGGCCCAGCCCTCGCCCATCGCACGGCCCTTCTGGTTCGTCAGGCCGCTGGCATTGCCGACCAGGCGATTGCTGATGTAGTGGCCCCACTCGTGCGAAATGATCATGCCGTCGATCGTGCCGTCGCGGCCGATGCCGGCGCCGCGGAACAGCGTCGCGGTATCCGCGCCAGCAGTGTCCAGCGCAGCCCGCATCAGGTTGGCGTCGTCGAAACCGGCGGAGACGGCGGGAATCGTGATGCCGGTCTGGGGCGGATTGCCCGCGCCCATGCCCCCTGCAGCACCCGGCGCGATATAGCCGATGATGACGCCGATGGCGCCGGCATTCTGCGCGTTCTTTACCTTGAGGTCGAAATTACAGGTGCCGCGGTCGATGAAGGCGATGTTGCCCTCAACCTCGACGGTATTGCTCAGCGCCGTGCAACCATCGGTGCCGGTCGAGCCGCCAGGCGTACCCACGGCATCGAGCCCGCGCACGACCTGGCCGGTGACATTGTAGGTCTGCGGGCCAAAGCTGGCGGTTCCATGCGCATACTCCACCGCGTTAAAGGTCAGCGAACGCGGAGCGACCGGGCTCCACACGTACATTTGCATGCGCGGACGCGCGCCGTCCGCGGGCGTCGACATGTTGGCGTTGTTGGTGCCGGAGCTGTCCTGGCCTTCGGCCTTGATGCTGTCGCCGCCGAGACCGCCACGACCGAAGTTGTCGGACTGGGCATTGCCGTCGACCTCGGCGAACCCGGCGTCGTAGTAGTCGTCATGGAGCCAGTTGATCCAGTAGAACTGCTGGATCGAGGCGGCCATGCGCTGCGTCGCCGAGGAACCGGGTTCGGCATTGACGTCATAGGTCCGGTCGAACACGCCGGGCGCGGTCGGGGTCGGCCGCAGGTCGGTCTCCGGATTGAAGCCGTCGGGACTCCCAAGGTCCAGATAGGCCTCGGTGTTGTTGCCGGTAGCCTCCGTCGCCCCCGGCGGCAACCAGCCATCGGTCGCGGACTGGGAAAACGGCGCATTCGCCAGGGTAACCAGGGACGGCGGCACGAAGGACGGCACATACGTCGGCGATCCGGTCGGATGCGGCGTGTCGTTGCGGCCGTAGGGATTGGGCTGCGGCAGGCCCAACGGCGCAGTTTCCGCCCAGACGCGGTAGGAGAACGCGGCCGGTCCGCCGTCGGCTTGCTGGAAGTGCCGGAACAACACGCTGCCGTCGACGGCACTCAGGACGTGGGCGTAGTACTCGGCCTCGGCGCGGTCGCCGGTCTGGGCCTGCGTCTCGATGTACCAGGCCGGGACGACGCCGCCTTCGGCCAGCGGGAAATAGACGGCCTTGACGCGAACCGGGTTCCGATTGACGGCGCCGCTCTCGCCGCGCTGCACACCGGCGACCTCGAACCACTGGTACTCGCCGTCGCGGCGACTCGCACGCAAGGTCTGCGCAGCCTGGGCGCGATCGATGCCGAAGGCCGACAAGGCCAGCGCCGCGGCATCGGCCTCGCCCAGCGAGAACGCCGCCAGCGCCTTTCCGGCGCTCGACTCCAGCAGCCCGTCGCGGCCGCGGAAGGCGACCAGCCGTGATTTCGCGTCGATCAGCAGGCCGACGTCCTCGCGGAAGACCTCGATGCCGCCGATGCGGCGCTTGAATTGGACGACGGCCGCGCCGCCGCGCATCGTATCCGTCGACACCAGCTCGAAGGCTTCCGCATGCGCCTTGGCGGCGCCGCCACGGGTCACGATCCGGTCCAGATGGGCGCGCGCCACGCCCTCGACGCCGAGCGACTTGGCGTCGAAGACCGACGGCAGCGAGGTCATCGGCAGCTGCAGGCGGCGGCCATCGACGGCCGGCGCCTTCGCGAGCGACGCGGTCAGCGACCGGTCGACCTGCGGCAAGGTCTGGATGGCGGCGAAGGCGGACTGCGCCAGCAGCGCAGAAATGGCGATCGCGAGCGGTGCACGAACAAACTTCGAAGTCATGAGCGGATTTCCCCTGGGTTCCGGCGGACGAATGCAACCGAACCCCGATCCTACCGCAGGGATTTCCGGAACGCGCAACCGCCCGATTCCCGCGGCGCGATCAGCCCAGCAGATCCATCTTGCCGAGTTCGACGCCGTTGTGGCGCAGCAGGTTGTAGGCCGTCGTCAGGTGGAAGAACACGTTCGGGTAGACGAAGCCGAACAGGTAGTCGCGACCCGTGAAGGTGACTTCGCGACCGCCGGTCTTGAGCTGGATCGTGCGCGATTCGGCACCGTCGAGCTGGTCCGCGGTGAAGCGCTCGATGAAGGCGACGGTCTTGGCGATGCGCGCCTTCAACTCCGCGAACGTGGTTTCGGTGTCTTCGTATTTCGGCACCTCGACGCCGGCGAGACGCGCCGCGCAGCCCTTGGCCATGTCGGTGGCGATCTGGACCTGGCGCGCGAACGCGAACATGTCCGGCGCAAGGCGGGCGCTGACGAGCGACGCCTCGACGCTGACCGCCGACTTGCCCTGCTTCGCCTCGGCGAAGGCCGCGGCCTTGTCGATCATGCGGTCGAGCGCGCGCAGGAAACGCGCGAGATACGGCAGCGAGGCTTCGTGGATATGGATGGACACTTGGAACTCCCGTTGCGGTCGCCGGGATGGCGATCAGACCGCAGCGATGGGTTCGTCGCGCAGCGGTTTCAAGTGCGGATCGAGCGCCACCCGTTCGTCGAACACGAAGCAGCGGTCACGATAACCGTAGCCGCCGACCTGTTCGAAGTAGCCGAGGATGCCGCCATCCAATTGCCGCACGTGTTCGTAGCCGGCCTGCAGCATCCAGATCGCCGCCTTCTCGCAGCGGATGCCGCCGGTGCAGAAGCTCACGAGGGTCTTGCCCGCGAGTGCGTCGCGATGCGGCTCCAGCGCCTCGGGCAGCTCGGTGAACTTGGCGATCGGCAAGGTCAGCGCACCTTCGAAGGTGCCGTAACCGATCTCCTGCGCATTTCGGGTGTCAACCATCACGAGTTCGCGTCCGGTGTCGTCGCGCCCCTGTTCGAGCCAGCGTTTCAGGGTCGGCGGATCGACCACGGGCGCGCGTGCGTGGACCGGATCCAGCCCGTCCTTGCGGAAGGTGATGATTTCGCGCTTGCGCTTCACGCGCAGGCGCTTGAACGGCACGTGTTCGCTCTCGCTCCATTTCACGACCAGGCCGGCGAAGCGCTCATCGCTGCGCAACCCGGCGACGACGCCGCGCAGCGATTCAGGTTCGCCGGCCAGGAACAGGTTGATGCCCTCGGGCGTGACCAGGGCGGTACCGCGCAACGCCGCGGCTTCGAAGCGTTCGCGCAGCCGCCGCGCCAGCGCATCGGGGTCGGAAATGGCGACGAAATGATAGGCGGCGAGGTTCAGGATCATGCGCCCATTGTACCGGCTACAATCCGCGCCCCATGGCCCCGTAGCTCAGTTGGATAGAGCGCGCCCCTCCTAAGGGCGAGGCCGCACGTTCGAATCGTGTCGGGGCCGCCATCTCAATTCCCTTTCTGGAGCAACGCATGTCCGCACACGGCATCCTCAAGGCGCTTGGCCTGTCCGCCGACAATTCCGGCACCTACCTCGGCAACGGCGAATGGGCCAAGACCCAGGACGCGGGCGTGCTGGAGCCGATCAATCCGAGCACCGGCGAAGTGATCGCGCGCGTGCACGCCAGCTCGATCGCCGACTACGAAACCATCGTCGAGCGCGCCCAGGCGGCCTTCAAGACCTGGCGCACCACGCCGGCGCCGAAGCGCGGCGAAGCCATCCGCCTGTGCGGCGAGGCGCTGCGCAAGCACAAGGACGCGCTCGGCTCGCTGGTGGCGCTGGAGATGGGCAAGATCAAGCCCGAAGGCGACGGCGAAGTGCAGGAAATGATCGACATCGCCGACTTCGCGGTCGGCCAGTCGCGCATGCTCTACGGCTACACCATGCATTCGGAACGCCCGGGCCATCGCATGTACGAGCAATGGCACCCGCTCGGCCTCGTCGGCATCATCAGCGCGTTCAACTTCCCGGTCGCGGTCTGGGCCTGGAACTCGTTCATCGCGGCGATCTGCGGCGACATCTCGATCTGGAAGCCGAGCCCGAAGGCGCCGCTGTCGGCGATCGCGGCCATGAAGATCTGCAACGACGCGCTGCGCGAAGGCGGCTTCCCCGACCTGTTCTACCTGTTCAACGACGCCGGCACCCAGATCGCGCAGAAGTTCGTCGACGATCACCGCATCCCGCTGATCAGCTTCACCGGCTCGACCCAGGTCGGCCGCCTGGTCGGCGAGCGCGTGGCGCAGCGCATGGGCCGCTCGCTGCTCGAACTCGGCGGCAACAACGCCATCATCGTCGACGAGACCGCCGACCTGCAGCTCGCGATCCCGGCCATCGTCTTCGGCGCGGTCGGCACCGCCGGCCAGCGCTGCACCACGACGCGCCGCCTGTTCGTGCACGAGTCGATCTACGCCAACGTGCTCGATACCCTGGTCAAGGCCTACAAGCAGGTCGAAGGCAAGATCGGCGACCCGACCCTGCCGACCACGCTGATGGGCCCGCTCAACGACCAGGCCGCGGTGAAGCGTTACCTCGGCGCCATCGAGAAGGCCAAGGCCGTGGGCGGCAAGGTCGAGACCGGCGGCGCCGCGTTGAGCGACCGCCCGGGCAACTTCGTGCTGCCGACCATCATCACCGGCGTGAAGAACTCCGACGAATGCGTGCAGACCGAAACCTTCGCGCCGATCCTCTACGTGATGCCGTTCAAGACCATCGACGAAGCCATCGCGATGCAGAACGGCGTGCCGCAGGGCCTGTCCTCGTCGATCTTCACGCAGAACGTGAAGGTGGCCGAGCAGTACCTGTCGGCGGCGGGTTCGGACTGCGGCATCGCCAACGTCAACATCGGCACCTCGGGCGCGGAAATCGGCGGCGCCTTCGGCGGCGAGAAGGAAACCGGCGGCGGCCGCGAATCCGGCTCGGACGCCTGGAAGGCCTACATGCGCCGCCAGACCAACACGATCAACTACTCGAACGCGCTGCCGCTGGCCCAGGGCATCAAGTTCGAATTCTGATCGTCGCGATCCGCTTCGACCGCAACATGACGGCGACGCCCGGGCCTTGTGCCCGGGCGTTTCTTTTGGTCACGATCGCGGGTTCGCGGATCCCGCCTTCCCCCAAGGAGCCTTGCCCATGCGTGTCCTGTCCCTGATTGCCCTGCTCGGTGCGAGCACCGCCAGCTTCGCGTCCGACTGCGAATCGAACTTCGGCAAGTCCGGCAGTGCGTTCTCGGGCACGAATTTCAGCAGCCATGTCATCGTCGCCGACCTGGATGTCGCGAACGCGCTCGGCCAGATGCGCGGCATCCTGATCGCCGAGAAGATGGACGTGCTGACCGAAGACGCCGAAACCGGCACCCTGCTCGCGGAGCAACGCGCGACCGGCGCCACGCGTGCGATCCCGACCATCGTCGCGGTCAGCGCCGAGGGCGCGGACGCGCGGGTCGAGATGACGGTCAAGACCGAGAAAGGCGTGTTCGCCAAGGCCGACAACATCCGCGGCTACATGTGCGAGCTGCTGGCGAAGATGAAGGGTGGCGACGAAGGCCGCCTGGCCGGAGCGTCCGGCGCCCGGCAGCAGAACCAGGCCGACACGACGAAGCAGGACGTGTTCCTGTTCTCGCGCCAGATCGCCGACGAGGCGAACAAGAACGCGGTTGCCGTGAACGCACGCCACAAGGGCCGTTCCTATGCGCTCAAGGGCCGCATCGACCACATCATGGAAGACGGCGAGGACTACAACGTCTCCTTCCACGTGCCCGAAATCCGCGACATGGTGATCAAGCCGCTGCCGACCCAGGCGCAGTTCCGCGTCGGCGTCGCCTGCCTGTTCCGGCCGAACCAGCTGGCCTGGGTGCTGACCATGCGCGACGGCCAGTCGGTGACCTTCCAGGGCACGTTCTACCGCTACGACGACTTCAAGAAGATGGTGTGGCTGGAGAACTGCAAGCAGATGCGTTGATGCCCGGGCACACCCGCGCTTGACTCGCCCGTGCCGGCGCGGATGATGCCGGCATGGACGCGACGCCGAAGAACACCAGCACCTACGCCATCCTGAGCCTGGCCTTCGGCCTGATGGCCTGGCTGATGGCGCCCCTGCTCGGCGCCATCGTCGCGGTCGTCTGCGGCCACCTCGCCCGCGCCGAAATCCGCCGCGCCCACGGCGCGATCGAGGGCGACGGCATGGCCATGGCCGGCCTGATCCTCGGCTACCTGCAGATCGCGCTGGCCGTCGTCTTCGCCCTGGTGGTCGCGATCTTCTTCGGTGGACTGGCGGCCGCCCTCGCCGCCGCGATCCTGCAGGGCTGAACCCGGACTAGAGCCAGCCCTTCTGGCGCGCCATGCGGTAGGCCTCGATGCGATTCTCGACGCCGAGCTTGCCGATGGCTTCGGACAGATAGTTGCGCACGGTGCCGTGCGAGAGGCCGAGCTGTTCGGCGATGTCGTTCGCGGCCACGCCTTCGCCGGCGAGGCGCAGGACCTGGCGTTCGCGGTCGCTGAGCGGATCGGCTTCGCTCCAGGCGTCGAGCGCGAGTTCCGGATCCACGGCGCGACCGCCGCGATGCACCTTGCGCAGCGCGTCGGCGAGCTTGTCGGCCGGCGAATCCTTGAGCAGGTAGCCGCTGGCGCCGGCGTCGAGGGCGCGGCGCAGATAACCCGGTCGCGCGAACGTGGTCAGGATCACGACCTTGCAGGGCATGCCGGTGTCGATGACCTTCTTCGCCAGCTCGAGGCCGGTCTGCTGCGGCATCTCGATGTCGGTGACGAGCACGTCCGGGCGCAGGCGCCGCGTCATTTCCCAGGCCTCGACGCCGTCGCCGGCGCAGCCGACCACGTCGATGTCGGATTCGAGCCTGAGCAGGGCCGCGAGCGCACCGCGCACCATGGCCTGGTCTTCGGCGATGACGACGCGGATCATCGCGAGGCCACCAGTTTCAGGTGTCGCGCCGCATTCAACGCATGCTCCGGTTCCGGATGCGCCAGCGGCAACTCGATGCGCAGTTGCGTGCCGCCGTCCTTCGGCGATTCCACCAGCAGGCGCCCGCCCGCCGCCTCGACGCGTTCGCGCATGCCGGACAGGCCGTTGCCTTCGGCACGCACGCCGCCGACGCCGTCGTCGCTGATCTCCAGGACGACCCGGCTGTCGCCGTCTTCGAGACGCGCGTGGCAACGCCGCGCGTGGGCATGGCGGATGATGTTGGTGATGGCCTCGCGCAGGCACATGGCGAGCACGTTCTCGGTCTGCGTCGGCAGATCCTGCGGCTGAACCTCGTAGTCGAAATGGACCTGGGCGGAATCGAGCGCGGCGCGGCCGCTCGCCAGTTCCGCGAGCAGGCCGTGCGCGCGCATGCCGGTGACGGCGCGGCGCACCTCGAACAAGGCCTGGCGGGTCACGCGCTCGACCTCCTTGATCTCGCCGCGCGCGGCGTCGATGTCGCGATCGATCAGCTTGGCCGCCAACTCCGATTTCAACGCGATCACCGACAGCGTGTGCCCGAGCAGATCGTGCAGGTCGCGGCCGATGCGTTCGCGCTCGGCCAACGCGGCGATGCGCTGGACCTCGACCTGGGACAACTTGAGCGCCTGGTTCTTGCGTGCGTTCTGGTACCACATGCGGCAGCCGAACATGGCCAGTCCGCCCGACAACGCGTTGATCAGCCCGATCGTCGTCGCCGGTCCGTCCAGGGCGTAGACGGTGCCGGCGAACGCGGCGTTCGCGATCAGGAAGATGCCGAGCATCTGGTTCAGGGCCAGGTGCGCCGCCAGGATGCAGGCGTAGACGATGTAGGTATTGGCGAAGAAGTTCGCCGGCAGGATCGCGACGGCCAGCGCAATGATGCCGACCAGCACGCCGATGCGCCGCCAGCCGCGCATCCAGAAGAAGCCGAAGTACATCGGCAGGAACACCAGCACCGAGGCCAGCGTGGCCCACCAGTTCACCGCCGGGAACTTCGGCATGAAGGCCGGGAACAGCAGCATCAGCAGATAGCTCAGCGAAAAGAAAGGCATCGCGCCCGGCGGCACCACCGGCGGCAGCAAGCGCGTCCGCATCCAATGCTCGATGCCGGCCCAACGCCGAGCGCCGATGATGCTGCCCAGAAGCGCGTAAATTACCACGGGGATGCTGTTGCCGAACATAATGCCCAGCAAGGGGGCGCAGATGGCGCAATAAATCCGTGCGACCTCGGAATTCAGGATGATGCGCACCAGCATTGCCCCCGCGGCAAAGGGAAACAGGTAGAAGTAAGCTTCGGTGCCGATCTTCGGAAAGAGTATGCCCATGGCGGTCGAGATGACCAGCAGTCCCTTCAGCAGCAGGAAAAAGAAGACCGTCACGACGGCAAGAAGAAAAAGGTCCTTTACGGAAGGATTGAACTTGCGGATGTTTTTCACGCCGAAACGGTAGGGGAAATAGGCGAGGGCCAGGATGAGCCCGAAGAT
>CALMWD010000477.1 GCA_937873105.1 uncultured Rhodanobacteraceae bacterium | reverse complement strand
CGTTCGGAAACTCGATGTCGGCCTTGTCGATCTCGTCGATCAGCAGCACCACGCGCTGTTCGGACGCGAAGGCCTCCCACAGCTTGCCGGGCACGATGTAGTTGCGGATGTCGGCCACGCGCGCATCGCCGAGCTGCGAGTCGCGCAGGCGCGAGACCGCATCGTACTCGTACAGCCCGTGCTGGGCCTTGGTGCTGGACTTGATGTGCCACTCGATCAGGGGCGCGCCGAGCGCGCGCGCCACTTCCTCGGCGAGCAGGGTCTTGCCGGTGCCGGGCTCGCCCTTGATCAGCAGCGGCCGTTGCAGCGTGATCGCGGCGTTGACCGCGAGCATCAGGTCGTCGGTGGCGATGTAGCGGTCGGTGCCTTCGAAGCGCATGGGTTACTCGAAGCTGTCGGTGAACACGCCATCGCGAAAGGGCAAGGCGATGTCGAAGACCTGGTAGGGATGATTGGTCCAATCGCCCGCGCCGATGCGCAGCACGACGGCTCGAAGTCGCAACGTGCCTCGATCGGTTGCGGGTGCAATCCAGGTGGTGCTGAACGGCAGCGGCTTGGCCGCGGCGCCGTCATGCGTCAGGAGCAGGTTGCCACCGCTGACGTCGCAGTCCGTCTTGAACTGGAAGCCTGCCGGCGCCGGAGACAGGAACTGGCCGACCTTCACAGGCTGTGGCTGCGGCGATGCGTCGAATGCATCGGGATCTTCCACGTACAGCACCAGTCCGTTGAAGCTGCCAAAGACGAAGTTCTGCTCGATGTGGAGCGTGATCGTTTCACCCGGCAGATAGTCTGTCGGCTCCGCGCGCAGCAAGAAGTGCAACTCTTCGGGCTGCAACGGATTGCCCATCGGGCAGAATCCGGTGAGTTCATGCACGTGGCAGATCGGCGAACCACTGCTGTTGGCGACGGACAGCCCCGGCACGGCGAGCACGAGGCCGATGAACAGACGCTGGGCGGGCGAGAGACGCATGCGCGGAGCTTATCGCGACGCCCATCCCCGTCGCGAGGCGGCGGTCACGAACGCTTGGCGCGGGCGAAGGCGTCGGCGAAGGCGTTGTTCGCGGGTGCGGCCTTCTGCGCCGGCGCCTTGAACGATCCGCCGCGGGCGTCCGCGCGGCCGCCGGGTGCGGGCTTGCCCTCGCCGATCGGATCGTCGAGGCGCATGGTCAGGGCGACGCGCTTGCGCACCAGGTCGACCTCCAGCACCTTGACCTTGACGATGTCGCCGGCTTTCACGACTTCGCGCGGGTCCTTCACGAACTTGTTCGACAGCGCCGACACGTGCACGAGGCCGTCCTGGTGCACGCCGATGTCGACGAAGGCGCCGAACGCGGCCACGTTCGAGATGCGCCCCTCCAGCACCATGCCGGGCTTGAGGTCCTTGAGGTCCTCGACGCCTTCGGCGAACGCGGGCGTGACGAACTCGGGGCGCGGATCGCGGCCCGGCTTCTCCAGCTCCTTGAGGATGTCGCGCACCGTCGGCACGCCGAATTTCTCGTCGGTGAAGTCGGCCGGATTCAGCGCGCGCAGGGTCTTGCTGTCGCCGATCAGCACGCGGATGTCCTTGCCGGTCTGGGCGAGGATGCGCTCGACCACCGGGTAGGCCTCCGGGTGCACGCCCGAGGCATCGAGCGGATTCTCGCCGTTGGCGATGCGCAGGAAGCCCGCGCACTGCTCGAAGGCCTTGTCGCCGAGGCGCGGCACCTTGAGCAGTTCGCGGCGCGACTTGAAGGCGCCGTTCTGGTCGCGGAACCGGACGATGTTCTCGGCGACGCTGGCCGAGAGGCCGGCGACGCGCGCGAGCAAGGGCTGCGACGCGGTGTTCAGATCGACGCCGACGCCGTTCACGCAGTCCTCGACCTTCGCATCGAGCGTGCGCGCCAGCTTCACCTGGTTGACGTCGTGCTGGTACTGGCCGACACCGATCGCCTTCGGGTCGATCTTCACCAGCTCGGCCAGCGGATCCTGCAGGCGGCGCGCGATCGAGACGGCGCCGCGGTAGGACACGTCCATGTCCGGGAATTCCTTCGCGGCCAGTTCCGAAGCCGAATACACCGAAGCGCCGGCTTCGCTGACGACGACCTTGGCGATCTTGAGGTCCGGATGCTTCTTCGCGAGTTCGCCGACCAGGCGTTCGGTTTCGCGCGAGGCGGTGCCGTTGCCGATCGAGACCAGCTGCACGCCGAGCTGGCGGATGCCGGCGGCGAGCTGGGCGATCGATTCGTCCCAGCGGTTCATCGGCTGGTGCGGGAAGATCGCGCCGGTGGTCAGCACCTTGCCGTTGGCGTCGACCGCGGCGATCTTGACGCCGGTGCGCAG
>CALMWD010000476.1 GCA_937873105.1 uncultured Rhodanobacteraceae bacterium | reverse complement strand
GCGCGGCCGGCCCACCGGCCGCGCGTTTGTGTATCGCGCTTACAGCACGTAGACGAACAGGAACAGGCCGAGCCAGACCACGTCGACGAAGTGCCAGTACCAGGCCACCGCTTCGAAACCGAAGTGATGGTCACGGGAGAAATGGCCCTTGGCGCAGCGGAACCAGATCACGATCAGCATGATCGTTCCGAGCGTGACGTGCATGCCGTGGAAGCCGGTCAGCATGAAGAAGGTACTGCCGTAGATGCCCGAACCGAGCGTCAGGCCGAGCTCGTGGTAGGCGTGGTAGTACTCGACGGCCTGGTAGTAGAGGAACAGGCAGCCCAGCGCGACGGTCGCGCCGAGGAAGACCAGCAGCTTGCCGCGCTCGCCGGCGCGCAGGGCGTGGTGGGCGATGGTGATGGTGATGCCCGAGGTCAGCAGGATCAGCGTGTTCAGGAAGGGCAGGCCCCAGGCGCCGATGGTCTCGAACGCGCCGCCCACCTTCTGCGGTCCATTGGTCGGCCAGGCCGCGCTGTAGCCTTGCCACAGGAACTCGTGCGTCAGCACGCCGTCGCCGGCGCCGCCCAGCCACGGCACCGAGAACATGCGGGCGTAGAACAGCGCGCCGAAGAAGGCCGCGAAGAACATCACTTCCGAGAAGATGAACCAGATCATGCCCATGCGGAAGCTGACGTCGACCTGGCGGTTGTAGAAACCCTTGACCGACTCGCGGATGACGTCGCCGAACCACCCGAACAGCATCAGGATCACGCCGGCCAGGCCGGCGTAGAGCACGTAATGGCCGCCGGCCGTCTTGTTGACGGTCAGGGCCGCGCCGATCATGGTCGTGAACAAGGCCAGCGTGGCGATGATCGGCCAGCGGCTGCCGTGCGGGACGTAGTAGATGTTCGGATCGTGCGTTTCGCTGTGGCCCATGATGGTCCCCGATGGTTTAGCTGTGAGGCTGCGTCGCCGCGAGCGGCTTGGCAACCGGGTTGAACACGTAGCGGAAGGTCAGGCGGCTGACGTCCGCGGGAAGCTGGTCGTCGATCACGAAACGCACCGGCATTTCGCGCGACTGCCCGGCCTCGAGTTGCTGCTCGGTGAAACAGAAGCACTCGGTCTTGGCGAGATGCACCGAAGCCTCGGACGGCGCGACCCCGAAGATGGCCTGGCCGACCAGCGGAATGCGCCCGGCATTGGTCGCAGTGAAGCTCACGGTGGCCGGCTCGCAGGGCCGCACCTGCACCGTCTTCTTGCTGGCGTCCAGCGTCCACGGCAGATCCGGATTGATGCTGGTCTCGAACTCGACGGTCAGGACGCGGTCCGACACCGTGCCCGCGGCGCAGGCCGTGACTTCGGCCACGGCTTCCTGACGCGGGCGGATGCCGAACACCTTCTCGCACAACACGTCGTAGAACGGCGCCAGCGCGAAGCCGAAACCGAACGCGGCGCCGGTCGCGGCCAGCGACCAGCGCAGCACCCGGGCATTGCGTTGGCGCAATGCGTCGCTCATGCGCCAAGGATCCCGCCCAGCCAGAACAGGCCGTAGATGGCCAATACGACGCCCGCGACGATCCACGCCGTGCGCTTCGCGGCGGCACGGCGGGCATCGAGTCCGGAGGTGTCGATCGGCTTCATCGCGGCTGGCTCAGTGCGTGACGTCGCCGTGGGCGAGCTTGCTGTCGTCGATCACCGGCGGGGTGACGAAGCTGTGGTACGGCGCCGGCGAAGACACCGTCCATTCCAGCCCGCGCGCGCCTTCCCAGACCTGATCGGTGGCCTTGGCCAGCGACTTGTTGCGGGCGCAATCCCAGATGATGTACGCGAACAGCAGCTGCGACAGGCCGAAGCCGAAGCCGCCGATCGAGGAGATCCAGTTCCAGTCCGCGAAGGCGACGTTGTAGTCCGGGATGCGGCGCGGCATGCCGGCCAGGCCGAGGAAGTGCTGCGGGAAGAACAGCAGGTTGACGAAGATCGTCGACAGCCAGAAATGCCACTTGCCGAGCGATTCGTTGTACATGCGGCCGGTCCACTTCGGCAGCCAGTAGTAGGTGGCGGCCATGATCGAGAACACGGCGCCGGTGACCAGCACGTAGTGGAAGTGCGCCACCACGAAGTAGGTGTCGTGGTACTGGAAGTCGGCCGGCACGATGGCCAGCATCAGGCCCGAGAAACCGCCGATCGTGAACAGGATGACGAAGCCGAGCGCGAACAGCATCGGCGTCTCGAAGGTCATCGAGCCCTTCCACATCGTGAACACCCAGTTGAAGACCTTGATGCCGGTCGGCACCGCGATCAGCATCGTGGCGTACATGAAGAACAGCTCGCCGCCGAGCGGCATGCCGACCGTGAACATGTGGTGCGCCCAGACGATGAAGCTCAGGAAGGCGATCGAGGCGATCGCGTAGACCATCGCCTTGTAGCCGAACAGCGGCTTGCGCGCGAAGGTCGGGATGATTTCCGAAACCACGCCGAAGGCCGGCAGGATCATGATGTAGACCTCGGGGTGCCCGAAGAACCAGAAGATGTGCTGGAACATCACCGGGTCGCCGCCGCCGGTGGCGGAGAAGAAGGTCGTGCCGAAGAACTTGTCGGTCAGCAGCATCGTGACCGCGCCGGCAAGCACCGGCATGACCGCGATCAGCAGGAAGGCGGTGATCAGCCAGGACCACACGAACACCGGCATCTTGAGCAGGTCCATGCCCGGAGCGCGCATGTTCAGGATCGTGGCGATGATGTTGATCGCGCCCATGATCGAGCTGATGCCCATCATGTGCACCGCGAAGATCGTGAACGCGACGTTGTCGCCGCCCTGCAGCGAGAGCGGCGGGTACAGCGTCCAGCCGCCGGCCGGGCCGCCGCCGCCGATGCCGAAGAACACCTTCAGGCCAAGCGGCAGCAGCAGCACGGTGAAGGCGAACGGCATGATCCAGAACGACCAGTTGTTCATGCGCGGCAGCGCCATGTCGGGCGCGCCGATCATCAGCGGCACCATCCAGTTCGCCAGGCCGACGAAGGCCGGCATGACCGCGCCGAAGATCATCACCAGCGCATGCATGGTGGTCATCTGGTTGAAGAACTCGGGCTCGACCAGCTGCAGGCCGGGATACATCAGCTCGGCGCGGATGACCATGGCCATCAGGCCGCCGAGGAAGAACATCACCAGCGAGAACACCAGGTACATCGTGCCGATGTCCTTGTGGTTCGTGGCGTAGAGCCAGCGGTTCACGAAGCCGTGCGGCTTGTGGTCGTGGTCGTCGTGGTGTGCGGTCGCGTCATGGGCCATGACTGTCTCCAGAATGTTCGTGTTCAGCCCTGGGTCGGCGCAGCGTCAGCTGCGGCCGGCTCGGCGGTGTCGGTGGCGGCGATGTTCGCGGCAGGGACGTCGTTCGCGGCTTGCTGCGCCGCCAGCCACTGCTCGAACTCGGCCTTCGGCTTCACTTCCACGACGATCGGCATGAAGCCGTGGTCCTTGCCGCAGAGTTCGGCGCACTGGCCGCGGTAGATGCCGGGTTCCTTCACCAGCGTCCATTGGTCGTTGATGATTCCCGGGATGGCGTCCTGCTTCCAGCCGAGCGCCGGCACCCACCAGGCGTGGATCACGTCGGCGGCGGTGATGACGAAGCGCACCTTGGTGTCGGCCGGAATCACCAGCGGACGATCCACGTTGAGCAGGTAACCCGGCACGGACTTCGGATCCATGCCCGAGCCGAGCTGGCGGGTATCGTCGCTCTGGCGATCCAGCGAGCTGATGAAGCTCACGCCCGAATCGACATAGCGGTAGCCCCACTTCCACTGGTAGCCGGTGATCTCGATGGTCATCTCGGCATTGCGGGTGTCGGCCATGTTGATCAGGACCTTGGTCGCCGGCCAGGCCATCGCGACCAGGATCAGCACCGGGATCACGGTCAGGACGATCTCGGCCTTGTCGTTGTGCGACCACTTCTCGGCCACCGCGCCCTTGGACTTGCGGAACTTGAAGATCGCGTAACCCATGGCGCCGAACAC
Source organism: uncultured Rhodanobacteraceae bacterium (assembly GCA_937873105.1). Classification (GTDB taxonomy): domain Bacteria; phylum Pseudomonadota; class Gammaproteobacteria; order Xanthomonadales; family Ahniellaceae; genus JADKHK01. The sequence continues at coordinate 2,450 of CALMWD010000476.1, read as the reverse complement.
GAGCACGCCGATCACGACGCAGATCCACAGGATGATCATGTGGATGTCGTAGACCTGCTGCGACACCTCGGTCACGCCGGGCGTCATGTTCAGCTTCCAGCGGTCCACCGCCGCAAAACCCGGCAGGCTGAACGCCAGCGCCGAGGCGGCCAAGGCCAGCCGCATCATCTTCGTGCCGATTCGCTTCATCGTTTCACCCAGTCCGGACTTGCCGGGGTCAGTTCCTCAAATGTTGAAGCGCCGACCGCAGGGTCGCGGCCAACGCTTCGCGTTCCTGTTCGCCGAGGAAGGCGCCCACCTCGAGCGACCGACCGTGCGAACTCAGGACCACCCGCGGGCGGCCCTGCGGTGCCGGCCGAAGCCGCACCCAATACGGATGGAAGCGCGCCGCCTCCACCGAGCGGCCGCGCGCTTCGCGGCGGATGGTCAAGGCGTCGTCGGACAGCTCGATCCATTCCGCGCACTCGCCGCTGCGCCAGACCAGCCGCAGCACCGCCCCAACCACGATCACGTCCAGCACCGCGAAGAACGGCGCGAAGACGTTGCCCTGGGTCGCGCTCCATAGCGCCACGGCCAGGCAGGTCGCCCCGATCGCGACGAAGGCGGCGACCATGCCGCGCCCGCTCAACGCACGGTTCGGCTTCAGGCACAGCCTGAGCCCAGCACCATCCGGAGCAGGAACGGAGACGATCATGCGCGCGCCGTTTTCGGGGTCGTGCATGATAGTGGCCGGCCGCCCGCAGGGGCAACCGAATCCGCGGTGAACTGCCCGCAAACCTTCGCTTCGCGGGCGATTGGGCTCGCTACACTACGCGCCCTCGCGCGCCCCGCGGCGTGCCCCGAGCGTCCCGACCCGCCTGCCATGACCGATTCCAGCGCCATTCTCTCTTCCGAACTGCCGGCTCCCGGCGATGATCTCTGGCAGGCCATCACGGCGGCGTATGCAGCCGACGAAGCGGAGGCCCTGGAGCCGCTGCTGGAAGCGGCCACCCTGCCGCCCCCCGAACGCGCGGCCGTGCTGTCCCGGGCCGGTGACCTGGTGGCGCGCGTCCGCGCCAAGGCAGCGCAACAGAGCGCGGTCGAGAGCTTCATGCGCGAATACGACCTGTCTTCCGAGGAAGGCGTCCTGCTGATGTGCGTGGCCGAGGCCTTGTTGCGCATCCCGGACGCGGAGACGGCCGACAAGCTGATCCGCGACAAGCTCGGCGAAGCCGCCTGGGAAACCCATCTCGGCAAGAGTCCGTCGCTGTTCGTCAACGCCGGCACCTGGGGCCTGATGCTGACCGGCAAGCTGATCTCCCTGGCCGAAGAGACCCAGCAGAATTTCATCGGCGCGCTCAAGCGATTGGTGGCGCGCAGCGGCGAGCCGGTGGTGCGCCTCGCGGTACGCCAGGCGATGCGCATCATGGGCCATCAGTTCGTGCTTGGCCGCACCATCGGCGAGGCGCTGGATCGTTCGCGCGACAAGGACGGCCGCGCCTATCGGCACTCGTTCGACATGCTTGGCGAGGCCGCCCTGACCCGTCCGGATGCCGCGCGCTACTTCGAGGCCTACAAGGCCGCCATCCTCGCCATCGGCGCGCGCGGGCCGTATGCCTCGGTGATCGAGGCGCCCTCGATCTCGGTCAAGCTCTCGGCCCTGCATCCGCGCTACGAAGTCGCCAAGCGCGCCCGGGTCAAGGCGGAACTGACGCCGATGTTGCTGGAACTGGCCCAGCTCGCGATGGCCCAGGGCATCGGCATGACCGTCGATGCCGAGGAAGCGGATCGACTCGAACTCTCGCTGGAAGTCATCGCCGCCGTGTTCCGGCATCCCTCGCTCGAGGGCTGGAACGGCTTCGGCCTGGCGATCCAGGCCTACCAGAAGCGCTGCCCGCAGGTCATCGATTGGCTGGCCGAGCAGGCGCGCCAATGCGGCCGCCGCTGGTGCGTGCGCCTGGTGAAGGGCGCGTACTGGGATTCGGAGGTGAAACGCGCCCAGGTCGACGGCCATGTCGGCTTTCCGGTCTGGACGCGCAAGCCGAACACCGATGTCGCCTACCTCGGCTGTGCCCGCAGGCTGTTCGGCTACGGCGAACTGTTCTATCCGCAGTTCGCGACCCACAACGCGCATACCATCGCCGCGGTCCATCATTTCGCGCAGGGTCGACCCTACGAATACCAGCGCCTGCATGGCATGGGCGCGGACCTCTACGCGGAAGTCATCGGCGAGAAACACCTGAACGTGCCGTGCCGCGTCTACGCGCCGGTCGGTTCGCACGAAGACCTGCTGCCGTATCTGGTGCGTCGCCTGCTCGAGAACGGAGCGAACACCAGCTTCGTGAACCGCATCGTCGACGAGACCCAGGCCATCGGCGACATCGTCAAGGACCCGGCCGAGGTCGTGTCCCGATTCGACAGCATCCAGCATCCCCGCATCGACACGCCGGCCAACCTGTTCGGCGACCACC
>CALMWD010000475.1 GCA_937873105.1 uncultured Rhodanobacteraceae bacterium | reverse complement strand
CGGCCGGCCGGCTGTTCGCGCAGCTGCGCCAGGGCGCCGCGCCGCGCCACCGCCTGCGCGCGCAGGACTTCGGGCCAGGCCACGCGATCGACGCTGCCGGGTCGGGTCAGCACCCGCACGTGCGCCAGCTCGAAGATGTCCTCGTAGCGATGCCAGGTGGCGAAGCCGGCGAAGGCGTCGGCGCCGACGCACAGCACCAGCGGCGCCTGCGTCCCGAGTTCGGCGCGCAATTCGGCGAGCGTGTCGACGCTGTAGCTCGGGCCCTCGCGACGCAGCTCGCGGTCGTCGGCATGCAGACGCGCGCAGCCGGCGAGGCCCAGTTCGAGCATGGCCAGCCGCTGCGCCGCCGAGGCCAGCGGCTGCGGCCGATGCGGCGGTACCGGCGCCGGCAGCAGGCGCACGTCGGCGTCGAGCGCTTCGCCGATCTCGAGCGCGACGCGCAGATGGCCGATGTGCACCGGGTCGAAGGTTCCACCGAAGATCGCGGTCAGTCGGGTCATCAGGCCACCATGCGTTTGCCGGCACGCGCATCGCCGATGCGCATCAACAGGCGTTCCAGCGCGACGTAGGGATCGTCGACGCCGCGTCCCTTGGCGAGGCGGTCGACGCGCGCCGCCTCGGCCAGGCGTTGTTCCCAGAAGCGGGCGTCGCCGCGCGCCAGCGCCTTGCGGAAGGCCGCGTCGCGCGTGCCCCAGATGCCCTCGCTGCGGAAGGCGCCGGACTGCTGGGCGCGCGGCAGCTGCGACAGCCGCGCCGCCGCCTGCAGGTTCGACAGCAGCCAGGCCATCAGCGTGGCCGGCGCTTCGCCCTCGGCGCGCAGGGAAGCCAACATGCGCCGCGCCCGCGCGCCGTCGCCGGCGAAGGCGGCCTCGACCATGCCGAACACGTCGAAGCGCGCCGAGTCCGCGACCAGATCCTCGAGCTCCTGCGCGCCGATGCGACGGCCTTCGGCGAGCAGGGCGAGCTTGTCGATCTCCTGGGCGCAGGCGAGCAGGTTGCCCTCGGTGCGCCGCACCAGGGCGTCGACGGCATCCGGCGCCAGCTGCACCGAACGCGACGCCGCCCGCGACTGCACCCAGGCCGGCAATTCGTCGCGCTTCAACGGCCACAGCGGCAGGAACACGCCGGTGCGCTCCACCGCCTGGGTCCACTTGCCTTCCTGCTTCTTGCTCCATTGCGTGCAGGTGATCAGCAGCACGCAATCGGACGGCGCGCGTTCGCACCAGTCCTGGATCGCCTCGGATCCTTCGGTGCCGGGCTTGCCGGTCGGCAGGCGCAGTTCGATCAGGCGCCGCGACGCGAACAGCGACATCGCCGCGCCGGAGCGCGCCAGGTCGTTCCAGTCGAAGCCGGACTCGACGTCGTGCACTTCGCGTTCGCTGTAGCCGAGCTCGCGCGCCCGCGCCCGCAGCGCGTCGGCGGCTTCGATCACGAGCAGGTGTTCCTCGCCGGCGATCAGGTAGACCGGCTACAGTTCCGCCGCCTTCGCGATGCGGCTCGCGAATTGCGCGGCTGCGCTCATCAGCGGATCGCTTCGATCCGCCGCAACAGCGCGGCCAGGGTGTCGCGGCGCAGCTCGCGGCGCGCCAGCTCGTCCTCGGCGGCCGCGCCGAGCGCCTGGGTCTCGTCGAAGCGGTAGTCGCGACGACGTTCGAGGGTCTCGCGCGGCAGCAGGACCTTGCCGGCGGCGTCCACGACCTCGAATTCGACGCGGTGCACGACCTGGTATTCCTGCACGCGCGCCGTGCCGCTGACCGACAGCGGCACCGAGGTAATAGCATCGGAATGGATCCGCAGCCCCCCCACCGTGTCCGACTCAACCTAGTG
>CALMWD010000474.1 GCA_937873105.1 uncultured Rhodanobacteraceae bacterium | reverse complement strand
GCCTGAATCAAGCCTTTACCGATCAAAGGCTTGGGTGAATGCCGCGGCGTGGAACATTGCCCGCGCGGCGCCGCGCTGCTAGCCTGCGCGGCCGTTTTTCCACCGCATCCCCGATTTCCAGGAGTGGCCCATGGCCCGCATCACCGTCGAAGACTGCCTTGAAGTGGTCGACAACCGTTTCGAACTCGTGCTGATGGCGACCAAGCGCGCGCGCCAGATCGCCAAGGGTGCGGACGCCCTGATTCCGGCCGAGAACGACAAGCCGACGGTGGTGGCGTTGCGCGAGATCGCCGGCCGCCACATCAACCAGGAAATGCTGGCCGAGATCGAGCGCCAGGAGCGCGAGCGTGCCGAGCGCGAAGCCCTGGAATGGGCCGCGCAGGAAGTCGCGGACGACGACCTCGCCAAGGGCGGCGACGATCTCTGATCGTCGTCCCGACGAAGTTCTGCAACACTCGGACTCCCGTCGATGCCCTGAGGAGCCGAACCCCGTGACCGAGGCGACCGTCCGCGAACGTGCAGACGCGACCGCCGGCCTCGCGGTCCATTGGCAGGCGCTCGACCAGAAACTGGCCGACTACCTCAGTCCCGAAGCGCGCTCCAAGGTCGAGCGCGCTTTTCGTTTGGGCGCCGCCGCGCACCATGGCCAGACGCGCAAGTCCGGCGAGCCCTACATCACGCATCCGCTGGCCGTGGCCGGCATCCTTGCCGACATGCGCATCGACGCCGACGGCCTGTGCGCGGCGATCCTGCACGACACCCTCGAGGATACGCCGGTCTCGCATGGCGAACTCGCCGCGCAGTTCGGCGAGGACGTGGCCGAACTGGTCGACGGCGTCACCAAGCTCGACAAGGTCAAGTTCCGCAGCCGCCAGGAGGCGAACGCCGAGAGCTTCCGCAAGATGATGCTGGCGATGGCGCGCGACCTGCGCGTCATCCTGATCAAGCTCGCCGACCGCCTGCACAACATGCGCACCCTGGATGCGATGAGCGACGAGTCGCGCCGCCGCATCGCGCTGGAGACGCTGGAGATCTACGCGCCGATCGCGCAGCGCCTGGGCATGAACGCGATCAAGGCCGAGTTGCAGCGCTACGGCTTCGCGGCCTACCACCCGCTGCGCCACCGCGTGCTCGAGGATCGGCTGCGCCAGCTGTACGGCAACCGCCGCGAGGGCGTTGCCAAGATCCAGCAGGCGATTGCCGCCAAGCTCGACCACGAAGGCATCCCGGCGCGGCTGGTGTCGCGGGTCAAGTCGCCGTATTCGATCTACACCAAGATGAAGGCCGAGCACAAAACCCTGGCCCAGGTGCTCGACGTCTACGGCGTGCGCGTGGTCGTGCGCGAGACCATGCAGTGCTACATGGCGCTCGGTGCCGTGCACAGCCTGTTCAAGCCGGTCGACGGCCGCTTCCGCGACTTCATCGCGATGCCGAAGGCGAACGGCTACCAGAGCCTGCACACGGTGCTGTTCGGGCCGGGCGGCACGCCGATCGAGGTGCAGATCCGCACCGAGGACATGGACCTGCTGGCCGAACGCGGCATCGCCGCGCACTGGGCGTACAAGAGCGACAGCGCCGCCGGCAACAGCGCGCAGTCGCGCGCGCGCGAGTGGGTGGCCGGGCTGGTCGATGCGCAGGCGCGCGCCGGCTCGTCGATGGAGTTCGTCGAACACGTCAAGGTCGACCTGTTCCCGGACGAGGTCTACCTGTTCACGCCCAAGGGCGACATCCTGGCCCTGCCGCGCAACGCGACCGCGCTCGACTTCGCTTACGCCGTGCACACCCACGTCGGCGACCATGCCGTCGCGGCGCGCGTCGACAAGAAGCTGGTGCCCTTGCGCACGCGCCTGACCAGCGGCCAGTCGGTCGAGGTGATCACGGCGGCCAGCGCCCAGCCGCAGATCGGCTGGCTGGAGTTCGTCGTCAGTTCGAAGGCGCGTACCGCCATCCGCCACGCGCTCAAGCAGATCCAGCACGAGGAGTCGATCGAGATCGGCCATCGCCTGCTCGATCGTGCGCTGGAAGGACTCGGCACCTCGATCGAGCAGATCCCGGCGCCGATGCTGGACACGTACCTGCAGGAGCAGCGCCTGCGTCGCCTCGAAGACCTGCTGGCCGAGATCGCGCTCGGCAACCGCATGCCGCAGCAGGTCGCGCACGCGCTGGTGCGCGACGCCGCCGCGCTCGATCTCGGGGCGATGCCGCGCGGCCAGGACAAGATCCTGGTCTCCGGCGCAGAGCGCGGCGTCGTCTCGTTCGGCAACTGCTGCCATCCGCTGCCGGGCGACGACATCGTCGGCTACCTCTCGGCCGGCAAGGGCATCGTCGTGCACCAGTCGGAATGCCCGAACCTGCCGGAGTTCCGCAAGAATCCGGAGCGCATCGTCGCCATCGCCTGGGATCGCGAGATCAGCGGCGACTTCAAGGTCGCGCTCAAGGTCGTGGTCGACAACAAGCCCGGCGTGCTCGCCGCCGTCGCCGCGGCGATCGCCGAATGCCAGTCCAACATCGATACCGTCGAATACCAGGAGCGCGACCTGCGCACCGCGGCGATGCTGTTCGTGATCGAGGTGAAGCACCGCAAGCATCTGGCCGAAGTGCTGAGGCGCCTGCGCCGCGCGCCGGTGGTGCATGCGGTGAGTCGTTACGTCGGCTGATCGGCTAGCATCGCCGTCTTCGATTCGGCACGCATCGACACGGGAGCGAACCATGCGCGAGATCATCCTAACCGACGCCGCGCCGGCGGCCATCGGCACCTATTCGCAGGCGGTGAAGTGCGGCCAGACCGTCTACCTGTCCGGCCAGATCCCGCTCGATCCGGCCACCGGACAGCTGGTCGAGGGCGCGATCGAGGTCCACATCCGCCGCGTCTTCGACAACCTGCGCGCGCTCTGCGTCGCTGCCGGCGGCGACCTGAAGCATGTCGCCAAGCTCAATGTCTTCCTGACCGACCTGTCCAACTTCGGCGAAGTGAACCGGATCATGGCCGAGTACTTCGCGACGCCGTACCCGGCGCGTGCGGCGATCGGCGTCGCGGCGCTGCCGCGCGGCGCCCAGGTCGAGATGGACGCCATCGTCGTCCTGGACTGAGCGCGTGGGCGACGCTGCGTCGCGGCCGCTGGAATCCCTGCGCGGCGTCGGTCCGGCGATCGCCGAGTCGCTGTCGCGGCTGGCCCTGCACACGCTGGCCGACCTCTGGTTCCACCTGCCGCTGCGCTACGAAGACCGCACCCGGATCACCCCGATCCGGGAACTGCGCCCAGGCGAAAGCGCCCAGGTCGAAGCGGTGGTCGAAGCCGTCGAACGCGGCTTCCGCTTCCGGCCGCTGTTGCGCGTCAGCGTCCGCGACGACAGCCAGGGCACGCTGAGCCTGCGCTTCTTCCACTTTTCGAAGGCGCAAGCGGAAGCCTTCGTGCCCGGCTTGCGTCTGCGCATCTACGGCGAAGTGCGCGAGGCGCTGGGCGGACTCGAGATCGTGCATCCGCGCTACCAGCGCGTGCAGCCGGACACGCCGCTGGAGCAGGCGCTGACGCCGGTCTACCCGGCCACCGAAGGTTTGGGTCAGACGACGCTGATCCGGCTCGCCCGGCTCGCGCTCGCCGCGCTCCCCGACGACGCCGAGCTCGACGTCTTGCCCGATTCGCTGCGGCGCATGGCGCACCTGCCGAGCCTGGGCGAGGCACTGCGCATCGTGCATGCGCCGCCGAACGGCGCGGACGTGGCGGCACTGATCGCGCGCGCGCATCCGGCCCAGCAGCGTCTCGCCTTCGACGAACTGCTGGCGCACCAGATCGGCCTGCGCAAGTTGCGCCGCCACGTGCGCGACTCGCCGGCGCCGTCGATCCAGCACGATCGCGCGCGCCGGCGCGCCTTCCTCGCGGCGCTGCCGTTCGCGTTGACCCGGGCGCAGACGCGCGTGCTCGGCGACATCGATCGCGACCTGTCGACCGGGAAGCCGATGCTGCGCCTGGTGCAGGGCGACGTCGGATCGGGCAAGACCGTGGTCGCCGCGCTGGCGGCCCTGGCCGCGTCCGACGCGGGCGTGCAGACCGCGGTGATGGCGCCGACCGAGCTGCTGGCCGAACAGCATCTGCGCAACTTCGAACGATGGTGCGAGCCGCTCGGTCTGCGCGTGGTCTGGCTGGCCGGCAAGGTGACCGGCAAGGCGCGCGCCAAGGCGCTCGCCGACATCGCCGCCGGCGCCGAGATCGTGGTCGGCACCCATGCGCTGATGCAGGAAGGCGTGGCGTTCGCGAACCTCGGGCTCGCCATCATCGACGAGCAGCATCGCTTCGGCGTGCACCAGCGTCTCGCGCTGCGCAACAAGGGGCGCGACGGCGCGCGTACGCCGCACCAGCTGGTCATGACCGCCACCCCGATCCCGCGCACCCTGGCGATGGCGGCCTATGCCGACCTCGACGTGTCGGTGATCGACGAGTTGCCGCCGGGGCGCACGCCGGTGCAGACCGTGGCGGTGTCCGACGCGCGCCGCGACGAGATCGTCGAACGCATCCGCGTCGCCTGCGCCGAGGGACGGCAGGCGTACTGGGTCTGCCCGCTGATCGAGGAATCCGAACAACTGGAAGCGAAGGCGGCGCAGGCGACCTACGAGGACCTGCAGCACGCCTTGCCCGGCCTGCGCATCGGTCTGCTGCACGGACGCATGAAGCCGCGCGACAAGCAGGCGGTGATGGACGCGTTCAAGTCGGGCGAGATCCGCCTGCTGGTCGCGACCACGGTGATCGAGGTCGGCGTCGACGTGCCGAACGCCAGCCTGATGGTGATCGACAACGCCGAACGCCTGGGGCTGGCGCAGCTGCATCAGTTGCGCGGACGCGTCGGACGCGGCGCGGCGGCGTCGAGTTGCGTGCTGGTCTGGCAGCCGCCACTCTCGACCCTGGCGCGCGAGCGGCTGGCGGTGATGCGCGAGACCAACGATGGTTTCCGCATCGCCGAGAAGGACCTGGAGCTGCGCGGTCCTGGCGAAGTGGTGGGTACGCGCCAGACCGGCGAGATGAGTTTCCGCGTCGCCGACCTCGTCCGCGACGCGGCGGTGATGCCGAAGGTGGCGCAGGCCGCCGACTGGCTGCTCGAACACGATCCGCGCGCGGCCGACGCGCTGGTGGCGCGCTGGATCGGCCAGGCCGTGGAGTACGCACAAGCATGAGGACCGCACGATGCAACGACTGCTGATCGATACCGACCCGGGCGTGGACGACGCGCTCGCCCTGCTGATGGCCTATGCGCATCCGGAGACGAAGGTCGAGGCGCTGACCGTCACCGCCGGCAATGTCGGCATCGAACACACCCTGCGCAATGCCTTGAACCTGGTCGAGCTGGTGGGTGCCGACACGCCGGTGTTCGCGGGCGCGCGCGACCCGCTGGTTCGGCCGGCCGAAGACGCGGCCTTCGTGCACGGCAACGACGGCTTCGGCGACATCGGCCTGCCGTCGCCGACGCGCGCCGCCGAGCCCGAACATGCGGCCTTGGCCATGGTGCGGCTGGCGCAGCGGTATCCGGGCGAGCTGACCTTCGTGATGCTGGGTCCGCTCACCAACCTGGCGCTGGCGCTGGCGATCGACCCGGATCTGCCGAAGCGCGTGCCGCGGCTGGTGGTCATGGGCGGCGCCGTCAACGGTCGCGGCAACGTGTCGCGCGCGACCAGCGAGTTCAACGTGCACTTCGATCCCGAAGCGGCGGCCGTCGTCTTCGAGGCCTGGCCGCAATTCGAACTCGTGGACTGGGAAGCGACGCTGGCGCATGGCATTCCGTTCGCCGAGCTGGCCGGCTGGCTTGGCGCGGACACCGATCGCGCCCGCTTCTACGACGCCATTTCGCGCAAGACCCGCGACTGGATGCGGCGCATCCGCGATCTCGCCCATTGGCATGCGGCGGATGGCCTGGCGATGGCCGTCGTCCTGGATCCCGACGCCGCAGAGCTCTGGGAAACCCGGGCCGCGAGGATCGAGCTGGATGGGGGCCTGACCCGCGGCATGACCGTCGTGGACTGGGCAGAACGCATGGGCTGGCGGCCGCAGTGCCGCATCCTGATGCGCTACCGCCTCGACCGGTTTGCCGACCTCATTCGGGCGGCCTTGCGCTGAGCCTTGATTTGCAAGGACATTGCTCGATCCTGAAGGCGAGTGGCGGAACCTTCTTGCCAAGCGCCGAAGAGCTGGCTACGATGCGCCTCTTTTTTACGGCCGGTTCCTCGCCATGAAAGCTGACATCCATCCGAAGTACAACGAAGTCGTGTTCCACGACGTCACGGCCGATTTCAAGTTCCTGACCCGCTCGACCATCACGAGCAAGGAAAAGACGACTTGGGAAGACGGCAAGGAGTACCCGCTGGTGAAGCTGGAACTCTCGTCCGCCTCGCACCCGTTCTACACGGGCAAGCACAAGATCGTCGATACCGGCGGTCGTCTCGAGAAGTTCCGCAAGCGTTACGCGGGCAAGTAATTCGTCCGGCGCAGGATCGCGCCGCACGGGGCTAACAGACGCCGTGGCCGCAAGGCCGCGGCGTTTGTCTTTGCGGGCATTGCAAAACCACGTGCCGCGATGCGGAAATTTCAAACGCGCGTGCGATAATCGGCGGCGACATCAGCGAAGGAGTGATCCGTGTCGAACCACAGCGTCCAGGTCAGCGACAGCGCGACCAACAAGAGCGTTTCCCTGCCGGTCCTGTCCGGCACGATCGGTCCGGCGACCATCGACATCGGCAAGCTGCACAAGGAGACCGGGCTGTTCACCTACGACCCGGGCTTCATGTCGACCGCGAGCTGCCGCAGCGCCATCACCTACATCGATGGCGATGCCGGCGTGCTGATGTACCGCGGCTACCCGATCGAACAGTTGGCCAAGCACTCCAACTTCCTCGAAGTCGCCTACTTGCTGATGAACGGCGACCTGCCGAGCGCGCAGCAGTTCAGCACGTTCGAGCACGAGGTCACGCACCACACGATGATGCACGAGGCGCTGAAGAGCTTCCTCGGCGGCTTCCGCCACGACGCCCATCCGATGGCGATGTTGTGCGGCATGATCGGTTCGCTCGCGGCGTTCTATCACGACTCGCTCGACATCGACGACGCCGAGCAGCGCCGCCTCGCCGCGGTCCGGCTGATTGCCAAGGTGCCGACGATCGCCGCGGCCTGCTACCGCTATTCGATCGGCTGGCCGAATCGTTATCCGCGCAACAACCTCGACTACTGCACGCGCTTCCTGCACATGATGTTCGAAGTGCCGTCGGAACCGCTGGTGCTGCCGCCGGTGGCCGCAAAGGCGCTGGATCTGCTCTTCATCCTGCATGCCGACCACGAGCAGAATGCGTCGACCTCGACCGTGCGCCTGGTCGGTTCGACCGGCGCCAATCCGTACGCCTGCGTGGCCGCCGGCATCGCCGCGCTGTGGGGGCCCGCGCATGGCGGTGCCAACGAAGCGGTGCTGCAGATGCTCAACGAGATCGGCACCGCCGACCAGGTCGGCAAGGCGGTCGAGAAGGCCAAGGACAAGAACTCGGGCTTCCGCCTGATGGGCTTCGGCCATCGCGTCTACAAGAACTTCGATCCGCGCGCGACCATCATCCGCGAGATGTGCCACCAGGTGCTGAACGAACTCGGCGTGCACGACCCGCTGCTCGACGTGGCGATGAAGCTCGAGGAGGCGGCGCTCAAGGATCCGTACTTCATCGAGCGCAAGCTTTACCCGAACGTCGATTTCTACTCGGGCATCATCTACAAGGCGCTCAAGATCCCGACCGAGATGTTCACGGTGATGTTCGCGATCGCGCGCACCGCCGGCTGGGTCGCGCACTGGCTCGAGCAGAACGTCACGCCCGACGCCAAGATCGGCCGTCCGCGCCAGCTCTACACCGGCTCGCCGGCGCGCGACTACGTCGACATCGCCAAGCGCTGATCTGCCGCGCAACGGTGCCCGAAAAAGGCGGCGTCAGCCGCCTTTTTCCTGGGCGAGCAGGGCGCGCACGGCATTGATCGAGGCGCGCTGCATCGGCGCGTCGGACGTACGCGACAGCGGCGCCTGGCGCAGGTTCAGGCGCGGCAGCACGGTCAGGTCGATGGTCGTGTCTTCGGCATCGAAGCGGAAGCTGGGGAATTCGGCGCCGTGCTCGCGCGACATCCGCAGCACCCGTTCGTCCTCGTCGTAGGGAATCCGATGCTCGTCGAGGAAGCGCAGCACCTCCGACGGATCGTCTTCGAACAGGTGCAGGCAGACCGCCGAATGCTCGTCCGCCGTGCCCTCGAGTACCGCGCCCACCAGGCGAGGTTCGAAGCGCGCGAAGAAAGTCATCGCCTCGACGGCGGTTTCGCGAAGGCGTCGCAATCGCTGCGGTTGCGTGGCCGACTGGAACAGGCGCTGGTAGTCGCGCAGCGCCGCCTCGATCTCGCGATTGGCGGGCAGGTCGCGTTGGTCGCGGATGCCGGCGCGCTCGGCC
>CALMWD010000473.1 GCA_937873105.1 uncultured Rhodanobacteraceae bacterium | reverse complement strand
AAGAGCGACTCCCGCGAGCAGGAGATTTCCGACATCTCGCGCAATTTGAAAGCCCTGGCCAAGGAGCTGGAAGTGCCGGTCATCGCCCTGTCCCAGCTCAACCGCAAGGTCGAGGAGCGTTCGGACAAGCGGCCCATGATCTCGGATTTGCGCGAATCGGGCGCCATCGAGCAGGACGCCGACGTCATCGTCTTCATCTACCGCGACGAGTACTACAACAAGGAATCGCCGGACAAGGGCCTGGCCGAGGTGATCATCGGCAAGCAGCGTAACGGCCCGACCGGCACCTGCAAGCTGACCTTCCTCGGCCACTACACCAAGTTCGAGAATCACGCCTCCGCCGGTTTCGCCGGGAGCTTCGAATGAGCCGATCGGCGCTCGCGACCATCCATCTCGGCGCGTTGCGGCACAACCTGGCGCGGATCCGCGTCCTGGCGCCGCGCAGCCGGGTGATGGCCGTGGTCAAGGCCGACGGCTACGGCCACGGCCTGGAACGGGTGGCACGGGCGCTCTCCGGGGCCGATGCCTACGGCGTCGCCGCCATCGCCGACGGCCAGCGCCTGCGTGCGGCCGGCATCGCCCATCGCATCGTCGTGTTGTCCGGCATCGACGAAGCCGGCGACCTGCTGGAAGTGCGCCGGCTGGAGCTCGACATCGTCGTGCACCACGCGCACCAACTCGACCTGATCGCCGCCGATCGCGACGCGCGACCGTTGCGGGTCTGGCTCAAGCTCGACACCGGCATGCACCGGCTTGGTTTCGATCCGGCGCACACCGACGCCCTGCTCGCACGCCTGCGCTCCCAGCCGAACGTGCATGCCGACATCGTGCTGATGAGCCATTTCGCACGCTCGGACGAACCCGCGATGCCGGCCACGCGCGAGCAACTGGCGCGCTTCGCGTCGGCCACGTCGGCCCCGCTGGCGCATTCGATCGCGAACTCCGCGGCCATCGTGCATTGCCCCGATGCACGCCAGGACTGGGTCCGCGCCGGCGGCGCCCTGTACGGCCTCAGCGTCGAGCGCAATCGTTGCGGTGCCGACGACGGCTTCCGCCCGGCCATGAGCCTGTCCAGCAAACTGATCGCCATCAACCGCGTCGGCAGGGGCGAACGCGTCGGTTACGGCGGGCTTTACGAATGTCCGGAGGACATGGACATCGGCGTCGTCGCGATCGGCTACGGCGACGGCTACCCGCGCAGCGCCGCGTCCGGCACGCCGGTATTGCTGAATGGGCGCGTGGCGCCCATCGTCGGCCGTGTCTCGATGGACCTGATGATGATCGACCTGCGCGCCCATCCCGAAGCCCGCGTCAACGACCGCGTCCTGCTCTGGGGGCCCGATCTTCCCGTCGAACGCATCGCTGCCGCGGCCGGCACCATCAGCTACGAACTCACCTGCGGCATCACCCGCCGCGTCCTCTTCCTCGAAGACGAGGACTGAACGCATGGCCAAGGCCAAGACCGCCTACGTCTGCAACGACTGCGGCGCGGAATATTCGAAGTGGCAGGGGCAGTGCACGGAGTGCCAGGCCTGGAACACGCTGTCCGAGGTGCGTCTGGCTTCGGGGAAATCGGCGAAGGCGGAGGCGCGCGGCGGTTACGCCGGTGGCGGCAGTGCCCTGGTCACGCCGCTGGCAAAGGTGTCGGAATCCGAGGAACAACGGACGCTGATCGGCATCGGCGAACTCGACCGCGTGCTCGGCGGCGGCCTGGTGCGCGGTTCGGTGGTGCTGATCGGCGGCGATCCCGGCATCGGCAAGTCGACCCTGGTGCTGCAGGCGCTGGCCGCACTCGCCGGACGCTCGAAGACGCTGTACGTGACCGGCGAGGAAAGTCTGGGTCAGGTCGCGGCGCGGGCGCGCCGGCTCGGTCTGTCGCTCGATGCCATCGACGCACTGGCCGACACCGGCATCGAGCGCATCCTCGACACCGCGAAGGCGCAGAAGCCCGACTTCCTCGTGATCGACTCGATCCAGACCATGTATTCGGAACTGATCGAGTCGGCACCGGGTTCGGTGTCGCAGGTGCGCGAATCGGCGGCGCGCCTGGTGCGCTACGCGAAGGAAGCCGGCTGCGCCGTGTTCCTGATCGGTCACGTCACCAAGGAAGGCGGCATCGCCGGTCCGCGCGTGCTCGAACACATGGTCGATGCGGTGCTCTACTTCGAAGGCGAGGCCGGCAGCCGCTTCCGCGTGTTGCGCGCCTTCAAGAACCGCTTCGGCGCGGTCAACGAACTCGGCGTGTTCGCGATGGGCGACAAGGGCCTGCGCGAGGTGCCGAACCCGTCGGCGATCTTCCTGTCCAGCCACGAGCAACCGACGCCGGGCAGCGCCATCATGGTCACGCGCGAAGGCACGCGCCCCTTGCTCGTGGAAGTCCAGGCGCTGGTCGATCACTCGCCGCTCGCGAATCCGCGTCGCGTCGCGCTGGGTCTTGAGCAGAACCGCCTGGCCATGCTGCTCGCGGTGCTGCACAAGCACGGCGGCTTCGCGCTCTACGACCAGGACGTGTTCGTCAACGTGGTCGGCGGCATCCGCGTGCAGGAAACCGCGGCCGACCTGCCGGTGCTGCTCGCGGCCCTGTCGAGTTTCCGCAACCGCGCGCTCGGCCATCGCCTCGCCGCCTTCGGCGAAGTCGGCCTGGCCGGCGAGATCCGCCCGGTGCCGAACGGCGAGGAACGCATCCGCGAAGCCGCCTCGCACGGCTTCGAACGCATCGTGGTGCCGAAGGCGAACGCACCGAAGAAGGCGTCGGGCGGCATTCAGGTCATTGCCGTCGAACGCCTCGCCGAAGCCATCGCCGTGCTTGATTGAGGATTCCGTGATGCTGCTGCAGATCCTGCTGTTCGTCCTCGGCGTGGCCCTGCTCGCGGTCGGCGCCGACGTCTTCGTGCGTGGCGCCTCCGGACTGGCCGAACGCTTCGGCATCAGCCAGTTCATCATCGGGCTGGTCGTGGTCGGTTTCGGCACTTCGGCACCGGAACTCGCCGTCACGCTGGGCGCCGCACTCCACGGCACCACCGACATCGCGCTCGGCAACGTCGTCGGTTCGAACATCGCCAACATCGGCCTGATTCTCGGGCTGTCGGCCCTCGTCGCGCCGCTGGCCATCCGGTTGCGCCTGCTCCAGGTCGAACTGCCGGCGATGATCGTCCTGCACCTGGCCCTGTTCGCCATGGTCTGGAACGGCAGCGTCGGCCGTTTCGACGGTCTGGTGCTGATGGCCGGTTTCCTCGCCTTCATGACCTTCGTGCTGCGGTCGGCCCGGGCCGAGACCGCACTGGTGCAGGCCGAATTCGCGGCCAACGAACCATCGGTGCCGCGCGCCCTCTGGATCACCCTGGGTCTCGTCGTCGGCGGACTCGCGCTGCTGATGCTGGGCGCCAAGGTCGCCGTCGATGCCGCCGTGGTGCTGGCGAAGCTGTGGGGCCTAACGGACCTGGTCATCGGACTGACCGTGGTCGCGGTCGGCACCTCGGCGCCCGAGATCGCCTCGTCGATCGCCGCAGCACGGCGCGGGCAGAGCGACATCGCGATCGGCAACGTGGTCGGATCCAATCTCTACAACGTGCTCTTCATCCTCGGCACGACCGCGCTGGTGCAACCGATCCCGGCCACCGCCCCGACCCTGCGCATGCTCGACCTGCCGGTGCTGATCGGCCTCTCCATCCTGCTCTGGCCGCTCGCTCTCAAGGACATGCGCCTGACCCGCGGCAACGGCGCCTTCCTGCTGCTCGCCTACGGCGTCTATCTGGCGCTGCTCGTGCGCGTCTCGATCTGAGCCGCGCGAACGCTTGTCCCAGCCACCATGCCCTTGCACATCATCTACACCGACACCTCGTTGCTGTTGTCGAAACGCCGCTATGCGTCCTGGCATGACATCCAGGATGCCTATCCCGGCTTCAAGACATCGCTCGGCCCTTGGGACGCATCCGAGGTCATCACCTACCTCGCCGAAGAGCATCCCGACTTGTCACCGTCCGCAGCGACGCAGGTCGCGGAATTTGTCGCCCGTCCAGAAGAAGCCATCGCCCTCCGCTTCCTGGTCGATCAACGGACCGCGTAGGCTGGGTTGATAGGGTGAAATCCAAACCGCATTAGGAGTTTTCATGGAAGTGAAGTATCAGCTCCATGCCGCAGATTTCATGGTGGCTCAATCCACATCGAGCCTATGGATCTGCGAGGGCGTTCAGCGACGGGCATTCATCACGTCATTAATTCCTTGGGTGTTCATTGGCATCGGTGCCGCAGCAACATTCCACGGCCTCCGCCACACGACAGACACATCGAATTCTCACGTCTTGCTCATCGCGGGGGCATTCCTTCTCGCGTGGATCACCAAGGGTCTCCTAGCGACGCGACTCAGGAACTCGCTAGTTGGTGCATATCGAGACCATCTGAAGCCCTTTCCTATTGAACAGACCCTGTCGATCTCGGAACAAGAACTGAAACTTTCGAGTCGACTGGGGACATCGTCCATCGCATGGAGCGCTGTTAACAAGGCCGAACAGTTGCAGACCCACGTCGCACTGCTGCTAGCTTCCGGCAACGTGGTCGTTGTCCCGAATGATGCATTCGAATCCAATGACGCCAGAGGATCGGCTCTGACGACGATTCAGAAATACATCGCTTCAAGCATGAAATTCCGCCTAAGCTGAGGGACTCACTCGCCCGCGAAACTTCGCCAGATTCGCTGCGGCCTGCGCGCGCACCTTGTTGCGGAGCAGGGGCGACCAGCCGAGCAGCAGGCCGGGCAGGCCGAGCGCCTGGCGCGACCAGCGCCAGAAGTCGAAGCGGTCGCGGTGCTTGAGGATCAGCCCGTCTCGATCGAACTCGAATTGCGCGTCGATGATGTTGTGCACGATGCGGCCGGTGGCGCTGAAGCGATAGGTCGGTTCCCAGTGCGCGATGCCGACCTCGTCGTCGCAGTCGATGCCGCCGAACTCGAGCTTCCAGTCCGCCCTGCCCTTGTCGCGCACCGCCGTGCAGAGCATGCGCCACATCGCGCCGATTTCGTCGCGACCGCGCAGCGAGAACGCCTCGTCCTCGAACTCGGCGTTCGCCGCATAGGCGGCTTCCATGGCCTCGGCGTCGAGGGCGCGGAAGGCTTCGTAGAAGCGGGTGATGCGTTCGTTTTGCGGAAAATCGCTCATGGCCCCTCCGGAGGCGAAACAACGGTCGCGGGCGCGCGCCGGCCCCGCCCAGGCCCAGCCAGATAACACGTCTCGCCCCCGATTCACCAGCGCGGCCAGGGGCCCGAAAGCAGATCGTCCAGCGCCGGTGCCAGCAGGGTCGGCGCGTCGATATCATGCCCGCGTCACCTTTCGGAGCAACACGATGAATCGCGACGTCTTCCATGGCCTTGGCCTGGCCCTGATGCTCGTCACCGGCCTGGCCCGCGCCGAACGCATCGACAGCGAACTCGGTCCCGTCGAGGTCACCACCATCACCAGCGGTTTGCGCAGCCCCTGGGCCGTCGCCTTCCTGCCGGACGGACGCTACCTCGTCACCGAACGCGCCGGCACGATGCGCATCGTCGAAGCCGACGGCACCCTCGGCGCGCCGCTGGCGGGCGTGCCTGCGGTCTACGCGAACAACCAGGGCGGCTTGCTCGACGTGGTGCTCGATCCGGACTTCCGGTCCAACCGCACGATCTACTTCTCGTATGCGTCCCCGGGCAAGGACGGCGCACATACCGCGATCGCCAGCGCCCGACTGGAACCCGGCACGCTGGCGAACCTGCGCGTGCTGTTCCGACAGACGCCGGGGCACGACAGCGGCGCGCACTTCGGATCACGCATCGTCATCGGCCGCGACGGGTTTCTCTACGCCACGATCGGCGAACGCGGCGACTACCGCGAGCGCGCCCAGCAACTCGACAAGACCTATGGCAAGGTCATTCGCATCGGTCGCGACGGCAGCATCCCCGGCGACAACCCCTTCATCGGACGCAAGGACGCGAACCCGGCGGTGTGGAGTTACGGCCATCGCAATCCGCAGGGACTGGCATTGAACCCGTTCACGGGCGAACTGTTCGAACACGAACACGGCCCCAAGGGCGGCGACGAGATCAACGTGATCCGCAAGGGCGCGAACTACGGCTGGCCGGTCATCACCTACGGCCGCGAGTACTACGGCCCGAAGATCGGCGAAGGCACGGCCAAGCCCGGCATGGAACAGCCGCTGCATTACTGGGATCCCTCGATCGCGCCGAGCGGCATGGCCTTCCTGTCGAAGGACGCGGCCGGCGCGTGGAACGGCCATCTCTTCGTCGGCGCGCTGAAGTTCACCCTGGTCGCGCGCCTCGAACTGAAGGACGGCAAGGTCGTGCACGAGGAACGCCTGCTCGCCGACCAGGGCGACCGCGTCCGCGACGTGCGCGAGGGCCCCGACGGCGCGCTCTACGTGCTTACCGAAAGCCGCGGGCGGCTGCTGCGCTTGCAGCCGCCCGCGCGCTGAGCCGAGGTGCCGCCGACCTCAGGCGAAGTCGTTCTGCAGCACCACGCGGTAGCGCGCCTTGCCGGCGCGAAGATGATCCAGGGCGTCGTTGATGCGGCTCATCGGGAACGATTCGACCATCGGCTCGATGCCATGGCGCGCACAGAACGCCAGCATCTTCGCAATGCCGGTGGGCGACCCGGTGGGCGATCCCGACACCTGCTTCTGGCCCAGCAGCAACGAGAACACCGGCACCGGGATCGGTTCGAGCACGGCGCCGACCACATGCAATCGACCGCGCGGCCCGAGCGCGGCGATCAGCGCGGTCCAGTCGAGCTTGACGTTGGCGGTCACGACGATCAGGTCGAGGCTGCCGGCCAGCGCCGCGATCGCCTTCGAGTCCGTGCTCGACACCACGCGATGCGCGCCCAGGCTTTTCGCCTCCTCGTGCTTGGCCGCGCTCGAGGTGAAGGCGGTCACTTCGCAACCCCATGCCCGCGCGAAGCGGACCGCCATGTGCCCGAGCCCGCCGATGCCGACCACGCCGACGCGGTCGGTCGGGCGGATGCCGTAGTCGAGCAGCGGCGTGAACACGGTGATGCCGCCGCAGAACAACGGTCCGGCGGCCTCCGGACGGATGCCCTCGGGCAGCGGAATCGCCCACGCCCAATGCGCGCGCACACGATCCGCGAAACCGCCGTGGCGGCCGACGATGGTCGGACGCAGCGCGCCGCAAAGATGCTGGTCGCCGCCGAGGCAACAGCCGCAGTGCATGCAACTGGCGCTGGTCCAGCCCACCCCGACCCGCTGACCGACCTGCAGTCCCTTCACCGCCGCACCGACCGCGAGCACGCGCCCCACGACTTCGTGCCCGGCCACCAGCGGATAGCCGCTCATGCCCCACTCGTTGTCGATCATCGACAGATCGGAATGGCACAAGCCGCAATAATCGACCGCGACCTCCACGTCCTCGGCCGCGAGCGGACCGGGATCGAAGTCGAAGCGCTCCAACCTGCCCTTGGCCGCGGTCGCGGCCCATGCCCTGATCGTCGTCATGCTCATGCTCCCGGTCGGTGTCGCGTGGTCCGGCAACGATAGCTCAGTCCGGATTCGGCGGCGCCCGCTTCTGCAACTTGCGCTGCAACGTGCGCCGATGCATGCCGAGTGCGCGCGCGGTTGCGGCGATGTTGCCCCCGTGGTCCTGCAGCACCCGCTGGATGTGCTCCCACTCGACCCGGTTCCAGGGCAGCGGCCGTTCCTCGTTCGCGCCCATCCGCGTCGTCTGCGGCGGCGCCAGTCCGAGTGCGCGCAGGATCGCCTGGGCGTCGACCGGCTTCGCCAGATAGTCGCTGGCACCCCGCTTGATCGCCTCGACCGCCGTCGCGATGCTGGCGTAACCGGTGAGCAGGAGCACCGGCAGGTCCGGACGACGGGCCCTCAGTTCGCCGAGCAGCATCATTCCGTCGTCGGCGCCAAGCTTGAGATCGAGCACGACGTGGCCTGGCGCGAAGCTCGCGAGAGCCGCCAACGCGCCGGCGCGATCGTGCGCGGCGAACGCCCGATGGCCGCGGCGCTCGAACGAACGCACCAAGGTCGACGCGAACACGGCGTCATCGTCGACCACGAGGATGCGCGCGCTCACGACGCCACCGGCCAGGCCAGCGTCGCGCGAACGCGCGTACCCGACGTTCCGGATATCACCTCGATGCCGCCGCCGTGGCGTTCGCAAATGAGGGCCGACAGGGTCAGACCGAGACCCAGTCCGTCGGGCTTGCTGCTCGCGAACGGGCGTCGCCCATCGGAAAAACCTTGGCCGGGATCGCTGACCTCGATGCGCAGCCGGTCCTCGTCGGCACGCACCGACAGTCCCACCGCGCACTCGCCCGAGGCGGCAGCGGCGTCGGCGGCGTTGTCGAGCAGGCTGATCAGCAAGTGGTCGAAGCCGCGGTCGATGGCGATCTCGCGCCGGGCGGCCATTGCGTCGATGTCACAGTTCAGCACGAAGGCCGGCCGCAGCAGGCGCCAGCGCGCGATCGTGGCGTCGACGCGTGCCGCGAGCGCGACGGGCGCGCCCTGCGACCCGGGCTGGCTTTCCGCCACCAGTTGCCGCACGGCGTCGCGGCAAGCGTCGACCTGGTCGGACAGGATCCGCAAGTCCGCTTGCAGTTCGGGATGGGCGCCATCGTCGCGCAGATCGGCCAGCACCACGGCCATCGTAGACAGGGGCGTGTTCATCGCATGCGCGGCGCCGGCCGCGAGCGTCGCGACCGCGAGCACCCCTTCGTCGCGCAGGCTGCGTTCGCGTGCCGAGCGCAAGGCTTCGCGCTGCCGCGCCATGGCCAGGGCCACGCGCACGCCGAAGAACCCGACCACGAGCGCCGTCAACAGGAAATTCACCCACATGCCGAACAAGTGCAGGTCGAACTCGCCATTCACGTGCGGCAAGGGACGGTGCCCGAACCACAAGGCGCTGTAGGCGACCACGGCGAACACGACCGTGACCACCACGGAGCGCACCGAACGCCAGTTCGCCGCCAAGGCGATCGGCACCACGAACAGGGACACGAAAGGATTCGCGGGACCGCCGCTCCAATAGAGCTGCCAGGCCAGCACCAGCGAATCGAACACCAGCGCCGCGAGCACCGGCAAGCCGCGGGATCGTCGGTCGAGCAGGACCAGCATGGCATTGAACAGCACCAGCGCCGCGACACCGGACAGCAGCGGCAACAGCGGCAAGGCGATGTCCAGCCCGCGATGGACCACGCCAATGACCAGCAATTGCGCCGCGATCGCCGCCCAGCGCAAGCGCGCCAATGCGCGCGACTGAGTCGCTTCGTCGTCAGGGTGCGACAACGTGTCGCTCCCCGGGCGCGGGGTTGGGTTTCGACAATCGGTGTTTGCGTCCATGGCGGTTCCGACGAGGGTCCGCTCGGGACACCCTCGATTCGAGAAAACTGGAGCGCTCATGTTCGCCTTTTTGTGGATGGATGTCGCGGCCACGGCCGCCCAGGAGACATCACCCCCGGCCCTGCCCGGCATCGAAGTCATCGAGGCCGCGCCGCTCGATCCTGCGCACGACACCCTGACCAGCGAGCACCTGCGCTCGCCTTCGGGCGGCGATCTCGCGGACCTGCTGCGCGCCATCAACGGCGTCGCGTCCGGCCGGGTGGGCGGCCATGGGCTCGAACCCGTGATCCGCGGGCAGTCGCAAGGCCAGCTCAACATCCGCTTCGACGGCATGGAACTGCACGGTGCCTGTCCGAACCGCATGGACCCGCCCACGGCCTTCGCGCAACCGGCCGGCATCGACCGCGTCACCATCGAAAAGGGCATTCAAACGCTGCAGCATGGTCCGGGCGGCTCCGGAGGCGCCGTGCGGGTCGAACGCGGGCTGCCCTGGATGCAGGACGGTCTCCAGGGCCGCGCCAGCGTCAGTCTCGGCGACAACGGTCGGCACGGCCTCGCGGCGGCCGACCTGGGCGCCGCCGGCGAGGCCGTCGCCTGGCGCGTGCTCGCGGCGGCTGAAGACCATGGCCACTACCAGGACGGTGACGGCGACGAGGTCCGCTCGGCCTTCGACCGTCGCAGCGTGAACCTGATGCTCGGCGTCCATCCCGGCGACCGGCACGCGCTCGAACTGGGCATCGACCACAGCGACACCCGCGGTGCCCATTACGCCGGCGCCGGCATGGATGCACCCGAGGAACGACTCACCGCAGCTCGGCTGCGCCATCGCGTGGCGTTGCACAGCTTCGACCTGAGCAGCGAGGTCTGGCATGCGCAGGTCGACCATGTCATGGACAACTACTCGCTGCGTCCGCTGGTCGCGGGCGCGATGGCCATGCGCGTGCCCTCGCAGGCAACCACCCGGGGCGCGAACATCCAGGCATCGTTCGCCTCCCTGGCCGAATGGCAGATCGACGC